>JANLYB010000182.1:0-1807 GCA_031365425.1 Hyphomicrobiaceae bacterium | reverse complement strand
TCACACCGACAAAGATCGAACGCCGCCCATGACCGATACCGCCACGCCCTACCCAGTCGTCCGTTTCGCGCCCTCCCCGACCGGATATCTCCACATCGGCGGCGCACGCACCGCGCTATTCAACTGGCTGTACGCAAAAGGCCGCAGCGGCAGGTTTTTGTTACGCATCGAAGACACCGACCGCGAACGCAATAACCCCGAAGCGGTTGCCGCCATCATCGACGGCCTCACCTGGCTCGAACTCGACTGGAACGGCGAGCCCGTCTCGCAGTTCGCCCGTGCCGCCCGCCATCGCGAAGTCGCCCATGCCATGCTCGCAGCCGGCACCGCCTACCGCTGCTTCCTCACCAAGGAAGAGCTGGACGCCATACGTGCCAAGGCCGAAGCCGAAAAGCGCCAGCCCGTCGTCCACAGCCCCTGGCGCGACCGCGCTGCGAGCGAAGCCCCCAAGGACGCGCCGTTCGCCATCCGCCTGAAAGCCCCCCGCGACGGCGAAACCGTCGTGGACGATGCCGTCCAGGGCCGCGTCGTGTTCCCCAACAAGGACCTCGACGACCTCATCATCCTGCGCAGCGACGGTAACCCAACCTACAATCTCGCCGTCGTCGTCGACGATCACGACATGGCCATCACCCACGTCATCCGCGGCGTCGACCACCTGACCAACGCCGCCCGTCAGGCTCAGATCTACACAGCCAACGGCTGGACCCTCCCGAAGTTCGCCCACGTCCCCCTGATCCACGGATCGGACGGCGCAAAACTGTCCAAGCGCCACGGCGCGCTCGGCATCGAAGCCTACCGTTCGATGGGCTACCTGCCCGCCGCCCTGCGCAACTACCTCGTCCGCCTAGGCTGGAGCCACGGCGACCACGAAATCATCGAAACGCCGCAGCTCGTCGAGTGGTTCGACCTGCCCGCTATCGGCCGCTCAGCCGCTCGCATGGACCTCAAAAAGCTCGAAGATACCAACGCCCACTACATTCGCAGCGCCGATAACGCGGAGCTTCTAAAGCGCTCGCGCGAACTGCTCGAACTCTACTCTGGTGACTTCAAAGCCCTCGCCACCGAACACGACCCCAAAGTCATGCGCGGCGACGTCGTCCTTGCCCGCAACGTGCTCTCCATGCTGCCCGGCGTGTCAGACGGCCAAGCCCTCGCCGCCCGCTTCAATGCCGCCGGTTGGGATAAGTTCGCCGCCGCCATCCCCGGCCTCAAGGAGCGCGCCAAAACCCTGCCCGAACTGATCGACGGCGCACTATTCCTGGTCACTACTCGCCCCCTCAAGATCGACGACAAAGCCGCAAAGCTTCTGGACGCCGAGAGCAAGACAACCATCGCAGCCCTCATCCCCAAGCTCGCAGCCAGCACCGATTGGACCCCATCCGCCCTGGAAGCGGTCGTTCGTCAGCACGCCGAAGACACCGGCGCCAGGCTCGGCAAAGTCGCCCAACCCCTCCGCGCGGCGCTGACCGGCCGTTCGGTCTCACCCCCCGTTTTCGACGTGATGTCCGTCCTAGGCCGCACCGAAGCCCTCGCCCGCCTCGGCGACCACGCGGCATAAACACAACACAAGGCTCGTCATCCCGGCGAAGGCCGGGACCCAAGCAACCAAAGCATCTACGGGAGTCTTTCGATGCGCAAAACAGCGGTGTGCGAGCGCCGTAACTAAGCTCCGACCCGCCGCCGGCAATCGTCCAGCACAGCCGCCAGCGTCTTATCTAGACTAATCTCCGGCGACCAACCCAAGAGCTTTTTGGCCAGCGCCGCATCGCCGACATAGCGCGGCGTCTCACTTGGCCGCATGCGC
>JANLYB010000130.1:0-10345 GCA_031365425.1 Hyphomicrobiaceae bacterium | reverse complement strand
GTTGCCGATGACCAAGCAGACATATAAGGGTGCTTAAACAACGAAGGCGCGGCATGGGATGCCGCGCCCCATCGTGTCCGCCAAATGGGGACGTTATTCCTTATGCAGCAACTGAGCGATCTTGCGCTGTTCCCACTTCATCATGAGATTTGAGACTGGTCCATAGATGCACATTGAATGGATCAACAAACCGATGCCCCAGCCGATCAACGCCCACAGCGACCACCAGACCTCGTCCTGATTGTAAATATTGATGCAAATGAGCACAAAATTCACGACGACATAAATGCCGGCATGAACATACAGTTGCTTGATCTCCTCGATCCGCATCCTGGCGATTAACATATTCGCTTCTTCGCTCATGGCCACTCCTCGAGGCGCCCGCCGCGCACACTCTGCTTGTGCCTGCATCTTTGTTATCACGGGCCCGTTGCTGCGCACAACGTAAACCGGGTTGCGTTTCCGTCGCACTTAAACGCTAGACGCACCGTCCGCCGTCGACTTCCATGCAGACGCCGGTGATGAAGGCGCTGGCGGGGTCGGCGAAGAACAGCGCGGCGTTGGCAATATCGGACGGTTTCGACATCCGTCCGAGCGGGATCGTGGCCATGAACTTAGCACGATTTTCCGGCGTGTCTGGTACACCCATGAACTGCTCCAGCATACCGGTCTCGCCGATCACCGGGTTGATCGCGTTCACGCGGATGTTTTTGGGGGCTAGCTCTGCCGCCATCGACTTCGTAAGGATGATCGCCGCGCCTTTGGAGCCGTTGTACCACGTCAGGCCGGGGCGCGGGCGGACGCCTGCCGTGGATGCTGTATTGATTATCACGCCGCCTCCGCGCTTTTCAAACACCGGCACGATGGCCAGCGTCGAGAGATAGATCGCCTTGACGTTCACGGCATAAATCCGGTCGAACTCGTCTTCGGTGACGGTCAGCAGCGATTGGTTCTTGTGGGTATAGCCTGCGTTGTTGACCAGGATATCGACGCCGCCGAACGTCTCGACCGCGTTGCCGATCATTGCATCTACGTCCTCGCGGCTCGCCACATTGCAGGCAACCGCAATCGCCTCGCCGCCGATGCCGCGCACCACCTCCAGCGCGCCCTTGGCGTTCAGGTCCGCCACCACGACCTTCGCGCCTTCGCGCGCAAACGCTTCGGCGATGCCGCGGCCAAAGCCCGAGGCTGCTCCCGTGACAATGGCGACTTTGTCTTTCAAGCGCATGGTCGTGCTCCTGTTGTGCGCCGCATAGGGTAGGGGCGGATGAGGGGCTTGGGTTAATGCTGGGTTTTGCCTCAAGCCCCTCACCTGTCCTCTGGACATCCTCTCCCGTACCGGGAGAGGAAAGTGAAGGCCCCGTCCGACGTGTCAGCCGATCCGCATGCCCATGCTACCGGCGAGGCTGGCGGCTTCGGTGCGGTATCCGCTGGCGGGATAGGTGCCGAGAATTTTAACTTCCGAGGAGAAGAACGACAGTTCTTCGAGCGACAGCTGGACCGGCCGGTCGTTGGGGTGGCCTTCAATGTCGGCGAAGAACATGGAGGCGTTGAAGGTGCCTTCGAGCTGATAGCTTTCGAGCTTGGTGATGTTGACGCCATTGGTCGCAAATCCGCCCAGCGCCTTGTAGAGTGCAGCTGGCACATTGCGGACGCGGAACAGGAACGTGGTGATGACCTTGCCGTTGCCCGGCTCGGCGTCGTCGGGTTCGCAGGCAAGGACAACGAAGCGCGTCGTGTTGTGGGCTTCGTCCTCGACATCGCTTTGAAGGATTTTGAGGCCATAGATTTCGGCAGCAAGGCTCGACGCGATGGCAGCGATTCCATTGTCGCCGCTTTCGGCGACGAGGCGCGCCGAGCCCGCCGTATCGGCTTCGGGGATGGGCTTAAGACCGAGCTTACGCAGGTTCTTGCGGCATTGGCCCAGTGCCTGAGTGTGGCTGTAGACCTGCTTGATGGTGGCAAGCGAGGCGGTGGGCAGCGCCATCAGTTGGTGGCGGACGCGCAGGAAGTGCTCGCCGGTCACGTACAGGTCGGCCTTGGGCAGCAGGTGGTGGATGTCGGCGACGCGGCCGGCGACCGAGTTTTCAATGGGGATCATAGCATAGCGGCAATCGCCCTGCTTCACGGCGGCTAGCGCATCCTCAAACGTCGGGCACGGCACGGGTTCCAGGCCGGGGAACGCCTCGACGCAGGCGAGATGCGAATTGGCTCCGGGTTCGCCCTGATAAGCGATGCGGGGTGACGTGCTGGCGTTTGGCATGTGGCCTCTGGGCGCGGAACGGTTGAGCGGCATCGCAATGCCGATCGCGTGTCCTACCGCTTGCACGGGTGGGACCACAAGGGGTACGCGGCGTTGTTCGGCCCGGAGTGATGAATGTGCGAGCCCCGCAACGCGGACCCCACCCCTAACGGGGGAGGGGCGTGACCATACGCGCAGTTGGCGGACGATCAGATGGCGCTAACTGTTTGAGCTCCTTTTCAATGGCGCATTTGTGCCCCCGTAAAATGGGACCGGGTGGGCGCGGCATGGGGTGTGCACGCAGCTTGGGACGGCGCTTCATTTTGGTGCGCACCGGCAGACAATGCGTGAACGGGATAATGGCGGCACAGGCTACAATATGAGTGCATTTTCTAAGCAGACGTCTGAGGCGGCTATTCTTGCGCGCTGCGCGGCGCGGTTTGGGCTTCGCGTCGTTATGATGCGCGCGCTCGGCGAGCTAGAGCCGGTGTGGCGCAATTTGGAACGCAACGGCGACGCGACGATCTTCCAGGCGTACGACACGTTCGCGGCTTGGACCCGGCATATCGTGCCGGCGCGCGGGGGCGAATGGTTCGTGATTGTCGTGTCGGACCGGGCGGATGGTCAGCCGTTGATGCTGCTGCCGTTCGTGACGTGCCGCCAGGGTTCGCTAACGGTGATCGAAGCGGCGGACCTAAACGTGTGCGATTTCAACGGGCCTGTGCTCGACCGCAAGTTCACGCCGTCCGCCGATGAAATGGCAGCGATCTGGGAGGATGTGCGCGCGCTGTTGCCACCTGCCGATCTCCTGCGATTGACGAAGCTGCCCGCCACAATCGGCACGCATCCCAATCCGCTGCTGTTGCTCAGTGCGGTCCACAAGATCAAGCTGTCGAACTTAAAGACACCGTTGCTTTCGCGCGGCCTGCCCTGGTCGGCGGCGCGGCTTGGCGACAAACTGCGCGCCGATCTCGCCACCCGGCGGCGCAAGCTCGACAAGCGCGGCACCGTCGTGTTTCAGACAGCGCAAACACCTGAAGACATCGATCGCTTCTTTGAGGTCATGATCGAACAGCGCCGGTCGCGTTGCGTTGCGATGGGTCGCAACAACATTCTGGATTGTGTGAGCCATCGCAATTTTTACCGCGCGTTGTTGGACCCGGGCAGTGTGGGTTGCATTCAGGCGCTGCTGATCGACGGCGAAGTCATCGCGACCGGATACGGCCTCGTGTCGCACGAGGGCTTCCACATGATCTTCCCGACCTTCAAGGCCGAGGGCTGGCGCAATTATTCGCCGGGGATGCAGTTATTTGTCGAGAGCATGACCTGGGCTGCAGCCAAGGGCATTGCGTTTTACGATTTCACCATCGGCGGGGAGGAGTTCAAGGCGAGCCTGGGTGCGCACGAATATCCGCTCTATGAACACCTCGAAGCACTAACCGCGCGTGGCCGCCCGACCATCTATCATGAGCGCCTGCGCCGGTTGGTTGGTTCGCACCCACGCCTCACCGCGCTGGTTCAGCGGGCACGTACGCTACATCGTCAGAACACCGCTTCAAAGGCCAGCCCATGACCGTTTCCCCCTCCACCGACAGTCGCTATCGCGTGCTTGATGCCTGGCGCGGTATATGCGCGTGCCTCGTCACGTGCGTGCATATTCCCGTGGCTCACGGGTGGCAAACAGCCGACGCCTTTAAAAACATGCAGCTGTTTGTTGATTTTTTCTTCGTGCTGAGCGGCTTCGTCATTTGCTACGCCTATGGCGAGCGCCTGGAACGGGACCGCAATTGGCAGGGCTTTATGATCCGCCGTTTCGGGCGGATTTATCCGATCCATTTCGTCGTTCTGGCCGGGTTTGTTGGGCTGGAGTTCATCAAATTTGCGACGGGCATGTTCGTCAAGCTGCCGCTCGATGGTGTTCCATTTACGGGGGCTCATTCGGTGGGAACGCTTATCTCAAATCTTGCTCTGACGCAGGCGTTCAATCTCCACGGCGCGACGACCTGGAACGATCCGGCATGGAGCATCGGAGTTGAATTTTATACCTATGCCATCTTTGCCGCTGCAGTCTTGCTCGCCGGCCCCAAACCGCTCACCTTCGTCGTACTCGCCGCTGTGGGATTAGCCGGAGTTGTCGCATTCAGCCCGTCGTGGATGTTCACGACCCACGACTTCGGGTTCTGGCGGTGTCTCTACGGGTTTTTCCTTGGCTGCCTCGTGTGCAATTTTGTAGTTTCGAAATCGCGCTCAATGTTGCCGGCCCGATTTGAAGAGCGATTGGGTTTTGGCGGACTTTCCTCAGCGACGTCCGTCGAACTGTTGGCGGTCTCGTGGCTCATCGCATATGTATTGCTCACCGGCAAGAACGCCTCCAGCCTTGCCGCCCCGCTCGTGTTTGCCGTCATTATCGCGGTATTTGCAGGGGAACGCGGAGCGGTTTCTCGCGCCCTGCTCACCGCCCCTGCTCAGGCGCTCGGGTTGTGGTCGTATTCAATCTACATGATCCACATGCTGCTATTTGTAATCCTCAAGATCGTGATGACGGCTCTGGCCGCCGTCAAGATTTTCGGGATTACGGCGCTGGTGAGCGAACCCGTGAAACTGTGGACGCTCGGTGGGCCGGTTGGCGATGCGGCACTGGTCGCGATCTACCTCGGGCTGGTTCTCGTGCTCGCCAAGTACAGCTTTGAGTGGATCGAGGCCCCTGCGCGGGCAGGGTTTGCGCGATTGGCGGATGAGGTCGCACCCAGCAGGTGGGCGGCGCGGATTTTGGCGGCATAGGTAGCCGGCGTCTTGAATTCACGTTCGTGCATGTTTTGAAGTAGATCGGTGCAGTGTTGAACTTGCCACCGGGGATAGAAGGGTGCAATCTTAGTTTTTTGTTTATTCTTGCGGAGGTGGCACGTGACAAGCGTTCTAATCTCTTATTCTAGGGAAGACAGGGACGTCGCCTCTCAATTAGCGCGATTGCTTGAAAAGGAAGATATTTCGACATGGTGGGATTGGAAAATCACCGGCGGCACAGACTATCGAACTGCGATAAACGAAGAAATATCAAAGGCTGACAAAATCATCGTCATTTGGTCCGAAAATTCGGTGAAGTCTGAATTCGTGATTGACGAAGCATCTCGTGCTAAAACGGCCGGAAAGCTCGTTCCAATCAGTATAGACGGTGCAACCCCACCATTAGGCTTCGGCGGCCTTCACACGATCCAGATGCCTGATTGGACGCAGCTTCCAATAGAATTGCTCACAACGCTGACCGGGAAAAGCCCAGCGGGAGGGCCAGATTTAGCAGCATCCGTTCGTGCCCCTATCCGGGGCGCAGCGCTCGCGGCCGTCAGCGGCGCGGACCGGACTGGCATTCTTGCTTCAGCTGAACGCGATATTGCAGAATATGTTCGATGGTTTGTTGCCGCTATGACAAACCCTACTTTGTTGGTTACACGTACCGCGGAAGCCCAGGCTCTGAATAGACATATTCCCTATCTTGTCAGGATTGTACTCATCAGCATAGTAATCGGCGCCTCGCTTGGCGTTCTCATTCCGGCTCGGCCACATTTAATAAACCGGCTGGAAGTATTTTTGGGCGTCAGTCTTTTGTGGATGTTTTTGAGTCTACTGGTTCACGGAGTCTGCAGGCTTCTTGGCGGCCGCTCGGCGGCCGACACGACATTATTGCTAATGATGCAATCTCTCGCTTTCGCTTATGTAGCCAGCAATTTTCTGACTGTCTTATATTTTCAAGGGTTGAAATTCTACGCCCCAGAGCTTTATCCTCCTCAACCTCTGCAAAGCGGCATGGTTCTCCTTGGACTGCAATTCGCAATTCTGCTGTTTCTCGTGCCCACCACTGTCAGCAATGCGCACGGCTTCACCGGGGTGCGCTGGCTATTCGTCGCGCTGTCGGCGGCGTTGCTGACCCTTGTCATCGGGTTGCCGGTGGCACTCGCAGGCGGCTGCTGACCACGGTCTGGGACGATGAGCAGGCGCACCCGTGTGCGCGGAGAGCCCACTTGAGATCACGACTGCCGCTTTAACTTCAGTGTGCGCGTTCCACGCAGAACTTGATGACGTCCTGGAGGGCTAATTTGGCTGGGCTATCGGGGAAGATCGCCATGGCGTCGCGGGCGATGCCGCCGTAGCTGCGGGCGCGTTCCAACGTTGCCTCGATGGCCTTATGGCGGCGCATGAGAGTGACCGCATGGTCGAAGTCGGTGTCCTGGATGTCGCCATCAACGATGGTGCGTTTCCAGAAGTCACGTTCTTCCTGCGTGCCACGGCGGAACGAGAGGATGACGGGCAGAGTGATTTTGCCTTCGCGGAAATCATCTCCGGTCGATTTGCCTAGCCGCGAGCTGTCGCCTGCGTAGTCGAGTGCGTCGTCAACGAGTTGGAAGGCAATACCGAGGTTCTTGCCGTAGCTCTTGAGGGCGCTCACTTCGTCGGCCGGGCGTTCGGCAATCGCGCCGCCCGACTCGGCTGCACCGGCAAACAGGGCTGCGGTCTTAGCGTTGATGATGGCTAGGTATTCGTCTTCGGTGGTCGCGGTGTTTTTAGCGGCTGCGAGTTGCATCACCTCGCCTTCGGCGATGACGGCAGCGGCATTGGACAAGATCTTGAGCACCTGCATGTTGCCGACATCGACCAGCATGCGGAACGCCTGGCCCAGCAGGAAGTCGCCGACGAGCACGCTTGCCTGATTGCCCCAGATCATGCGGGCGGTTTTCTTGCCGCGCCGCTGGCTGCTTTCATCGACCACGTCGTCGTGCAGCAACGTTGCCGTGTGCATGAATTCGACGGCGGAGGCGGTGCGGATGTGCTTCGTGCCGCTGTATTTGCATAGCTTGGCAGCCGCAAGCGTCAGCATGGGGCGAAGGCGCTTGCCGCCTGAGTCAATTAGATGATGGGCCAGTTCGGGAATCATCTCGACATCCGACACCGCCTTGTCGAGAATGATGCGGTTGATCGCGTCCATGTCCTCGCCAACCAAGGCCAGCAACGGCTTCAGGTTTTCGTTTGGATCGCGCGCTTCATCGAGTGGTATGACAAGGCCCAAGGCTGTCCCCTTGCTTGGCGGTTCGAATTGGTGGGTTATACGTGGCGCACCGGCGGGCTGTGCAGGCACTTTGCCGCATCATCATAAGTGACGATTTCAGAAATTCAAATCCAGTGCGGGACGATGCATCTGCTGCTGCAAACGAACAATCCTGTGCTGCTGAGTTACGTTCAGAGTCTGCTGGCGGATGCCGGCGTCGCGGCGGTTGTGTTTGACGCAAATATCTCGATCGTGGAGGGCTCGATCGGTGTTTTTCCGCGCCGGGTCATGGTGCACGAGGACGATGTGAGGCGGGCGCGTCATGCACTGTGGGAGGCGGGGCTGGCGGATGAGCTGATGCCGGGACCGGCGCGATGAGCACAACGGATGTGACGGAGGATGCGTTCTTGGGTGGCCAGGTTATGGTCCGCCAGCCGAAGTCGGGCTATCGCGCGGGGCTAGATGCAGTGCTTCTTGCTGCAAGCATTCAGTGCGAGACCGGGCAGATATGCCGTGTGCTGGATGTCGGCGCGGGTGTGGGCACCGTGGGGCTTTGCGTGGCGGCGCGTTGCGCGCAGGCGGAGGTCACGCTGCTGGAGCGGGAGCCAAGACTGGCCGCACTGGCAGGGGAGAATGTCGCGCTGAACCGCCTTAAGGCGCGGGTCCGGGTTGTCAACGCGGAGGTTGGATCGCCTGCAACTATGCTTGCTGCGGACGGCCTGCACGCAGACGCATTCGACCATGTGCTCGCCAATCCACCCTATCACGGCGAGGGGCGCGGAACGGCAGCGCCGGATGCGCTCAAGGCGATGAGCCATGCCATGCCCGAGGCAAACCTCGACGGCTGGGTGCGATTCATGGCGCGGATGGTGAAGTCCGGCGGGACGGCAACCATGGTTCACAAGGCGGATGCACTGCCTGCGATCCTGTCTGCGTTCGCCGGGCGGTTCGGCGGCGTTCGCGTGCTGCCGATCTATCCCCGCGAGGGCGAGGTTGCGAACCGGGTGATCGTGCAGGGTATCAAGGGGAGCCGTGCCCCGATGATCTTGCTCCCCGGGTTTGTGCTTCACGCAGACGGGAATGCGTTTACACCTGCGGCACAGGCCGTTCTGCGCGATGGGGCAGGCTTTTTAGTTCGGACGGGGTAACCGGGCCGCATTGAATTCGGGTCATACTGCCTATATCGGGCTGGTGGTCGTTAACACCAGGAGATCCTTTCATGTGGCCGTTCAGCCGAACTCCGTTTGTGCCCCTGCTGCGGCTGTCGGGGGTCATCGCAGCCACAGGCTCGCCGCTCTCGGGCAATACGCTGTCGATTGCGGGTCTAGCCGGGCCATTGGAACGCGCATTTTCGGCGTCCAAGCTGCCGTCCGTCGCCGTCATCATCAATTCGCCGGGCGGATCACCGGTGCAGTCACATTTGATTTTCAAGCGCATCCGGGCACTCGCCGCCGAGAAAAAAAAGCGCGTTTATGTGTTCTGCGAGGATCTCGCCGCATCCGGGGGCTATTTCATTGCGATGGCGGGCGATGAAATCTATGCCGATCCGTCGTCGATTGTCGGCTCCATCGGCGTCATTTCAGCTGGCTTCGGGTTCGACAAGGCGCTCGAAAAACTGGGCGTGGACCGCCGCGTATACACGGCGGGCCTCTCCAAGAGCACGCTCGACCCGTTTCTGCCTGAAAAGGCGGAGGATGTGGAGCGGATCAAGGCGCTCCAGCGGGACGTGCATGACGTGTTCATCGGCATCGTCAAAGAGCGTCGCGGTGCGCTGTTGAAGGGGGCCGATGGCGAGCTGTTTTCTGGCGCGTTCTGGTCGGGTCCGCGTGCGTTAGACCATGGGCTGATCGATGGTATCTCGGACGTCCGCACTAAAATGCGCGAATTGCACGGCGACAAAGTCAAGCTGCGCGTCATACCGCTCGGCGCCACCGGATTGCTGGCGCGGCTGCGCAAGCTGCCCGCATTCGACACGGGAGTCCCTGCGGGGCCTGGATTGGGGCTGCTCGATCCCGAACGGGCGATTTCCGCAATCGAGGCGCGTCTGCTATGGTCGCGGTATGGCCTGTAAGGGTTTGATCTAATTTCAGGAGGGGTCGATGCCCCAGCTGTTGTTCATGATGGCGGTCGGTGCCGGTGTCTATAGCGCCTACAAGTGGATTGCCGGAGAAGCGGAGAAGGCAGCCGACGCGGCGCGGCGCGCGCAGGAGGAACTACGCCGGCACGCGGAAGGCGGCGGCGCGGGGAATGCGCCGAAGGATCTGGGCGCGCTCGTATGGGACGAAAAGACGGGGGCTTACCGGCCGAAGGGCGGGGCGTAGCGCGGTCAGGCCGCGATGCTGGCGCGGATCCAGGCGGTGAGTTCGTCTTCGCTGAGGGCACCTGCGGCAAGCTCTAGAATGATCCTGGTCGCGTCGCCCTGCTCTGGTGAGAACTGAATTCCATTCTTAATTAGAAAGACGACAGTCACGACCAAGGCTGTCCTCCTGTTGCCGTCAATGAACGCAAGGTTTTTCGTTATACCGAAGGCATACGCCGCTGCGAGGGCAGGCAAGCTTTTCTCGCCGTGATGGAACTTGTTACGCGGGCTATCCAACGCCGATTCAAGGATGCCTAGGTCACGAAGTCCAGCCACCCCGCCAAATATGGCAAGCTGCTCGGCATGGATCCGGATCGTCTGGGGCAAACTCACCCAGCGCGGCTCGTTCATTTTGCAAGCGCGCGGAAGGTGGCAGCGTATTTCTTCATGACGTCGCGGGCGATACGCATCGTTTCTTCGTCGTCAGCATCAAATGGCGTAATAGTCAACGACCGGTCCGGCCCCTCCGTCACCGTTACCTTGTCGCCCTGTTCCAAGCGCAGGCGGGCAAGAAGCTCCTTGGGGAGGATCAATCCGGTCGAGTTGCCGATTTTCTTGATTTCGAGGTTCATCGTACGGACCCTTGCGTTAGATTAAATGTATAACATGATACGGCGATAGCGGCAAGTTGAGCGGGAAAACCGCTACACACTTGGTGGCGAACCCCTCTATAGTCCGCGCAAATCACACTCGCTCAAGACGGACA
>JANLYB010000123.1:0-3790 GCA_031365425.1 Hyphomicrobiaceae bacterium | reverse complement strand
TTGAAGTCGGCAAGTGACAAGGAAAGCGGTTCGGTTCTGTCGACCGCGCGCACGCAGACGCAATGGCTTGATAGCCCGCGCATGAAAAATGTTCTTGAGAGCAGCGACTTCAACTGCCCCGCAATCGCCGTACAGATATTTCCAAACGGGACATCCTCTTGTGCCAGCAAAATCCTAAACAGCGCCGCTTCCTCGCTAAGGTTGTCCTTGCCAGGCACGATCATGGCATCGGCAATGGCCGGGTCTGATAAATCCAAAAGCCGACGCACGGTTACTAAATTGCGACGATCCGCGAAGCGCGGATCAGCCAGCACGCACAAGATCAAAGCCCTGATCACGGCCTGTGCCGACTCCGTCCAATGCCGGTCGCCTGTTTCCTGATGCATGATCAATGCATCGGCGAACATAGTGAGATCCTCGACAACCTCAGGCTTGGTCGGATCAAGCTTGGCCATCGGATTGAACGATGACGAGGCGAGCCCGCTCTCACCGAAGGGATCGAGCACGAACACATCCTGGCCTAATCCAGGCGCGCCGCTCTTTGGGCCTTTGCCACGACGTCTGGCGGTGCGCGCCGCGTTCTCGCCCTTTGGGTCGATCACGACCGCCGAGCCTTCGTAGTGAATCAGGTTTGGGATGATCAGCGACACGCCCTTGCCGGCTCGTGAACCGGCAATGGAGAGCAGGTGGCGATCGTCGTTCCAGCCGATGATGCGGCCGTCGCGGCGCCCTAGTAGTAACCCATCTTGCGCATCCCACTCAGGACCCACCATCTCATCCGGTGACATCCATCGCGAAGTCACAACACGATCGAGACCAATGGTGCGCGCCGGCTTCTCCCGGCCACGCGGCAGATCGCGCTTCAACGCGGTCTCAAATGCCTCATCGCCAGACGCATCCACCGTCATGCTCGTGGCCTCCGTCGTCCATCACGATATTTATTGTCGTGAATTAATGGCGCGGCAATCCTCATCGCCACGCCCGGCCAACATTTGCCAAAGCACGAACGCGATCCGTGGACAGGTGCATCATTTGTCGGCGATTTGATCAACGACTAGGCATTGGTGGATCTGTTTCAGATCTTCGTTCCTTGCTTCCTGAGGTTAGGCGCAACACGGCCTCTTAAAGTTGCCCGACCCTGCCACTCGGGGCGTTCCGACGACGGCCTGAAGCCCTCAACGACAAAATTGTGGTTCCTCCCAAGATTTTGCGCTTGCGCACCTCACGCGCGTTCCGCGCGCAAGGGCTCCGCGCCCCCCGGATCAGGTCCGGGGTCAAGCGCAAAATCCCGGGCACCCTCCAAAATTTAATCGTTGCATCGGTCCGCTTCCCTCGTGGGCAAACGGGGGGGCAACGAGGCCGCGATTGTCGCAACCTCACAACAGAAAGAAGGAACAAGACCATGAGCAGCACACCAAAATACAACGCCTATTCCGTGCGAAACCGCGGCAAGGACAAACGTGCCATCTGGACCCGCATCGGCGTGGTCTGGGCGCAAGAGAAAGGGCAGGGGCTCAATATCGAGATCGAAGCTCTGCCACTCAACTTCGACGGCAAGATCGTGTTGATGCCGCCAAAATCCAGCCAAGCCGCCGATACCTTCGAAGGCGAGGTGGCCTAATGAACACCGCGCTCACTATCTGCGCCCAACGCTCGCCCGAAAGGGCGAGCGTCAGGCTCCCAGAAATCGTATCGCGAGCCGATCACGATTTTTATCCAACACCACCCGAGGCCGTGCATGCGCTGCTCAGTGTGGAAAGCTTCGGCGGTCCCATCTGGGAACCCGCCTGCGGCGACGGCGCTATCTCGAAGACGCTCGAAAGCTACGGCCATCGGGTTTACTCGACCGATCTGATCGACCGTGGCTACGGCGAACCCGATCAGGATTTTCTGAGCCCGATCACCCTCACGCGGGTGATCATCGAGAACCCGTCACTGAAGCACGTTGTGACCAATCCGCCCTACAGCTACCGGCCCGGCATCGGCGACAAGTTCGTCGGCCAAGCGCTGCGCTTTGCTCGCGCACAGGGTGGCAAGGTTGCGATGCTGCTCAATCTGGGATCGCTTGCTCACCGGTCACGCACCGCCAAATGGCGCAATGACCCGCCGGCACGCATCCACATCATGGATGATTTGATCTGCTGGCCGAATGGCGATTACCGCCAGGCGGGACGATACATCACCGAGCACCGCTACTGCTGGATCGTCTGGGAACCGCGTCACGCAGGACCAACTCAATTGAGCTGGCTGCGCATGGCTGAATTTCGCGGGCAGGGAGGTGCGCAATGAGCACCGTGCGCGAAGAATACGATCTCATCTGTCCGCAATGCGGATCAGATGAACATTTGTCCGTTGAACTAACCACCATGGCTTACATGACGCCCGAGGGTACGGACCCCTTCGGTGATCAGGAGTGGGATCACAATTGCTACATGCGCTGCATCAACTGCATCAACTGCGGCAACGACGGAACCGTCTGTACGTTTTACTTCGAGAAGGTGGAGCCATGAAGCCCCGCATCCTCAATGCCGCTATCGAGGCCAACCTATCGGCGCTTGTCGACGGACTCGAACGGGCGGCCGCTCTCGGCAGCATGGCCCGCAAAGCCATCCGTGACGAGCATCGCAATCTTGCGATTGGCACCATCCTGCCGCTCGAACAGGAATTGCCCATGCTCGAAGGACTGCTGAAGGCGATCCTGGTATTGCACCGGACTGCCGGGCAGGGAGGTGCTCCGTGAAAGCGAAACGCACCCGAGCTGGATCGTGGAATCATTTCGAGCGGCGCTTCAAACCCGTCGCGCGTGAAGACGGGTCGCTGATCTGGCACAATGACGAAATCCCGCGCCCCATTACCGGCCGCCACTGGTGGACGGTGCTCGACTGCGACGGCAAACTTTATCTCGCCGCGGGATTTCACCTCGTCAATCGCGTCGGGTATATCCGCACGGAGGTCATATGGTCCAAGGCCGACGAGATGCGCGACTGGCGCTATGACTGAGGCGCGGGCCTACCCCTCGTATTCAAAGTGCGCTAGATTCCCTCTGATGAAGCTAATCAGAAAAAAGCCGCCGCGCCATCCCAAGGCGCCTGACGCCTCTGGCCGTAAACCCAAGCCCTCGCGAAATGGCAAGGCGCTGGTTGATGCTGCGGGCTTGTCTCCATATCGCGATACCGACCTGGTCGCAGATCGGTGCGACATGGCGGTGCGGAAGGTTGAGTACGACCCCCTAGCACACACCATCGTAACAATTCCCATGCATAGGAGGGCTTAGATGGGGCGTCCTGCCGAGGTGGTTTCGGCCCTTACGGCACTCGGACGCATGACGACTATCTGGCGGCAGTAGCGGTAATCGACTGGGGGTAAGGCGGATTGAGTGGCCTCGAATTTTGCCGCCCGTTAGCCGACCAATGTCCTTGCGATCGCGTCCGCGCGGTGACTGATGTGCTACCATCCGGCGTCACAATGACGAGTTTTCAAGCCACGGCGCTACTTTCGCGCCGACTAGCAATTTTCGTGATCTGTGCTAATATGTTCTCATGATCAATTTGTCCCAAGAAACAGAAGCATTGGCTGCGCAGATTGCCGCCGCGCACAAGGTGCCGGTCGACGATGCGATCCGGCAAGCGCTTGAGGCATGGGCGCGCGTTGCCGGTGTCCTGCAAGAGCCACAGAAGCGCCGCGATCGTTCTCCCGCCGCGATTGCGCGGCGCAAGGCGAGCATCGACGAAACGGTCGCCGCCTTCGCCGCCGCTCCTGTCCTTGATCCCCGCCCCATCAGCGCCATCAT
>JANLYB010000097.1:0-4463 GCA_031365425.1 Hyphomicrobiaceae bacterium | reverse complement strand
CAAAAACCTGGCGAGATCAGTTTCACATTCAAACATTCGATCCCGATGTTTTTCTTGGCGCAGGTCGGCGGTAAATCGCAGGTTTCTTGGGCTATCGAGAAGAACGGCGACAAGACTTTCATCGTTGCAAAAAATTCCGGTTCGCGCCGGGTCCGTATCGCTGGACTCACATTGAAGGCACTGGGCGCTAAAGACTTCGTATTGGGTAAAGGGTTGAACGGCTACGTTCTGTCGGGTTCGAGCATGCGTTGGGTACTGCCAAGCACGGTTGCTATTGGCAGCAATGGGCCGGTGACTGTCACCGCCCGCAGCGATGAAGGACCTATCAATGCTACGGCCCAAGCACAGGACAGCGTTCGCCGCTGACCTTTCGCTTGCCGCGCTGAACTTCATTGGTTGGTTGGTCTTTCCGTTTTGCAGCGTCATGGCGGCAGGTGTGCCCGAGACTGGTACGCCGCCGCCTAAAGACGAGCTGCAATTGGAAGTCTGGGTCAACGGTTACACAACCAATCTGATTGCGCCGTTTGTGGAATTGCCGGGCGGAAGCCTAGCTGTGTCGCGCGATGCGCTTGATGATCTCGAACTCGCGGTGCCGGGCAACGGCGCTGCGAACGCAAAGGTGCGCCTTGATACGATTCCGGGGGTGACCTACCGTTTGGACCGGGCCACTCAAACCTTGCACCTGACCGTGCCGAAGGGGATGCGCAAGGCGAAGTTGTATGACGCGACACGTGTTGGCGCGCCTATCGAGGCGGGCCGTGCGGACTACAGTACGCTGCTCAACTATTCGCTGTTTGCAAGCGGCACGCAGGGAATCGCTCCGCGTGTCGTGACGGGCGGATTCGGCGGGTTCAACGGCGTTAATGCGATGCTGGATGGGCGCTTCATCGCGCCGTTCGGAACGTTTAACCAGACGGTGCTCGCCGGCACGATCCCGAACTACTACAACTCGCTTAAGCCGACCTCGGTGAGCGAAGCCGACGTGCGCCGGTTCGATTCGACGTTTACGCACGTCGATCCCAGCACGTTCTTGACCTACAAGATCGGTGACACTGTCAACGGTGGGCTCGCCTGGACCAACCCAGTCCGCATGGGCGGCATTCAGATTCAGAGAAACTTCCAAGCACGTCCCGACATCGTCACGCAGGCGCTTCCCTCGTTTTCGGGTTCAGCTGCCGCGCCGTCGTCGGTCGATGTGTTCGTCAACGGTGTGAAGACGTATTCGCAGCAGGTGGCAGCCGGTCCGTTCCAATTGTCGAACGTGCCGACGATCGGCGGCGGCGAGGCGCGTGTCGTGGTGCGGGATGCATCGGGCAAGGAAGTCGAGACCAAACTGCCGTTCTTCACCGCGCCGACACTGCTGAGGCCTGGGCTTTACGAGGCCTCAGCCGAGGCCGGGGTCGCGCGCTACAATTACGGGATCACCTCCAGCGACTATGGAGAAAGTCTCATCGGATCGGCCAGTCTGCGGGCAGGGATTACCGACTGGCTGACCGGTGAAGCACATACCGAGGGTGGTTTGGGCCTCGCCAACGGCGGGGCCGGTGTCGTTGCAAACGTCGCCAACCGCGCCGTTGTTGCGGCGGCGGTGACGGGCAGCCTGCAGGATGGTAAGGCCGGTGTGCAACTCTTCGGCAGTATCGATACGCAGGTCGGGCCCGTTCGTGTCCATGCGCAGACGCAGCGCGCGCTTGGAGACTATACGGATATCGCCATCGCCAGTTCGCGGTTGCGTCCGACAACGGCCGATGAAGAAGCGCGTGCGGCCGCGACCGGCGTGGCGTTGGATCTCAACGCTTATTATCGGCCAGCGGTGGCGCGCGATCAGATTACCGTGAGCCTGCCGATTGAGTTCGACCGGTCGAATATCAGCGCGACATGGGTCCGGACCGAGCCCGATCGGGGTGCCATTTCGCAGATCGTTTCCCTGTCGTACGCGCGGCCGTTTATTGCGAAGGCCAGCTTGTTTGTGAACGCGTTCGCAAACGTCGATGAGATCAAGAATGCCGGCATATATGCGGGTGTTTCGATGCCGTTGGGCGATGCATCGGTTTCGGCCAGTGTGAATTCTCAATCAGCCGGTGTGACCGCGTCCGTCGATGCCGCCAAGCCGTTGGGCGTGGAGCCTGGCGACTGGGGCTACAGGGTGCGCGATAGCGAGGGCCATCAGGCTAATCGTGCGGCGTCAGTTTCTTACCGTTCTGAAAAAGCGCGGCTTGAAGCGACCGTGCAGCAGGATGAGCAGAGCGTGCGCGAAACGGCGGAAGTTTCGGGTTCCATCGTTGCCATGAAGGGCGCGGTTTACATGGCCAACCGGATTGAAGACGGATTTGCCGTCGTCAGTGCGGGCGCGCCGGGTGTGCGGGTGCTGGCTGAAAACCGGTTTGCGGGCGAGACGGACGCCGATGGTATGCTGCTCGTGCCCAACCTGCGGTCGAACCAGAAGAACAACATCGCCATCGACCCAACTAATTTGTCGATCAGCGCAGAGGTCGACAATCCGTATCAGCAAGTGGTGCCAGCTTATAAGAGCGGCGTTGCGGTCGACTTCAAGGTTCGCCTCGAGGGTTCGTCGGCGATCGTGATTTTGAAGAAGGCGAACGGATCGTATGTGGATGTTGGCAGCAATGGACGGCTGGCCAGCGGAGGTGAGCCATTCCTCGTTGGCTATGATGGGCAAACGTTCGTTAAGGGCTTGCAGGCGCAGAATACGATCATCGTAATGATCGATAAGAGCGAGTGCCGTGCGTCGTTTGGGTTTACGCCGAAGGCCGATACGCAGGTCGTTATCGGTCCAGTGGTGTGTGAGTAAATTGAAAGCGAAGAGGATGACTCACATGACGCGTCTGGCAAGGGTTTTCGCAAATCTGGCGATCGGCGCAATCGGGCTGGCGGCGTACGGCAGTGTTGCGATGGCGCAGAGTTGCAGCGTCGCGATCGATCAGATGAATTTCGGTCAGGTCAGGCTGGCTGACTTGCCGACTAGCGGTACCGTTTCGACGGTGACGGCGGACTGCACAGGACAGGCGAACGAGACGATCCGATTGTGTCCGTCGTTTCAAGGCGGCGACATCATGCACATCAGCGGCTCCGGCAATCAAGTACATGTCAATCTCTACAGCGACGTGAACTATCAGATCCCCTGGCAGTCGGGCATCGATATCGTGCTCGACGGTTCGGGGGCGGGGCACGCCACGCTGTCGATCTACGGGCGGATGTCGCGGATTGCGGGGTCGTTCAAGGGCGGTCAATATGCCGGAGTCATCAATCTGGCTCTGCTCGGTAACTACATTTCGACCGGACCGATTTGTGGTGCGGGAGCACAGGCGCTGCGGCCAGCGGGCGTTCCCAAAGCTGTGGGATCGGTCAAGGCCGTTTCGGCGAAGCGGTAGCGAGATATTCAGTCGTCTTACCGGCGGAAGACGACTGAGGCGAGGAAGCCTGCAAGGGTCGCTATGGTGACGGTCAGCAGGCCGTACATGACCGGATGGTCGAAGGCGAAATCGTAGACGAGGCGGTCGACGCCTTCGCGCTCAAGCGTAACGCTGGCTTTTTGCGCGGCCAAGAGCTGACCGTCGTGGAACAGGTAAACGCGGGCGTCGAGAGGCCCGACAGGGATGTTGGCTGGCAGCTTGACTGCGGCACGGAACAGGGCCGGGCCGAGGAACGCGACACCGTAGTCGGAGCGGACGTAGAGGCCGTCTTTTTCCTTCAGGCGGATGGCCGCGGATTTGTAGTCGTCGAGTTCTTGAATGGTAACGTTCGAGGAGTGCTTGCCCGGGAACATGCGTGCGCGTCCAAAGCCGATGACATTGGTGACAAGCACACGCGGTTCGGCGATCTCCTCCAGTGGCCGTGACGAGGCGATGGCCGAATAGAGCGGCAGATTGTCGAAGCGCACGGACTGGGTGTTGATCCATAGGCCACCGACCCTGGATTTCAAGCGGACAATCGAGGTTGCGCCGTGCCCTTCGACGAGGACGACGACGTCGTAGTAGCTCTCTTCCGCGCTGACTTGCTGGCTGTTGATGACGGTTCCGAAGACGATGATTTCTGTGCCGCTAAACGCAGATGTGACGGCGACCGTGTCGGTGGAGACGTCGATTTCCAAGCGTTCGGGCGGCGGCGCCGGCGCGGGCGCCGGTGGCAGCGCTGGCGTGGCGGCCTGCGCGCCGGCGTCGGGGGGCGGCAGTGCCGGAATGGGGATAGGAACGCTTTGCGGCAGCGGGAGGGGCTTTTTGGTGGCGGGTTGCGGCGGGGGCTGTTTGGTCTTGGCCTGTTGGGCACCAAGTTTGTTTTTGGGTTCGGTCTGTTCGCGCGACGGCGCAGGTGTTGCCCACACTATGCCAATGATGAGGCCGATTGCCAGGATGGCAGCTGGGAAGGCTCTCATTCGAGGCCTCGCACCAGCGGGGTAATCGAATAGAGTTCGGTGGGTTGAACGACGAGGTCGTAGCCGACGC
>JANLYB010000095.1:0-32132 GCA_031365425.1 Hyphomicrobiaceae bacterium | reverse complement strand
CGAAATTGAAGGGAAGAGCATGGGCTCTAGCCGCGGCTGCGGCAGTGATCGGCGGGGGGATACTGCCGGCTGCTGCAGCCGATCTTGGCGGCAACTGCTGCGCTGATCTTGAAGAGCGCATTGCTGAACTCGAAGCCACCACCGTCCGCAAGGGCAACCGCAAGGTTTCGCTGACGATCTCCGGTTGGGTTTCCCAGCAGGTTATGTTGTGGGACGACGGTGTTGAGAGCAATGTCTACGTTTCGGACATCGGCTCGACCCTCAACTCGCACTTCAAGCTGACCGGTTCGGCTCAGATCGCTTCGGGCGTGACCGCTGGTTACCTGATGCAGGTCGAAGTCGTCGGCAACGAAAACCTCGCTCTCAGCCAGAACACATCGGCAGCCGGCAAGGGCACCTCGGTCATCCAGTCGTTCTGGTTCGTGAAGAGCGACAGCCTCGGCAAGCTCAGCGTTGGTACGCAGTCGTCTGCGGCCGATAACGCGGCTCTGCTGCCGGACGGCTCGGGCTCGCTCGCGTTCGCAAACTACATCATGTACGACATCAACGGCTTCAATACCCGCTTGAACGGCTTGAAGACCACGGTCAACTGGGGATCGCTGGCAACCTGCCAAGCGTTCAACGGCGGCGACAGCTTGGGTCTGGGCATGGACTGCGACGGCGTTCCTAACAACGTCATCCGCTACGATACGCCAACCTTCGGCGGCTTCTCGGCTTCGGCCTCGTGGGGTGAAGACGATATCGGCGCGGTTTCGGCTCGTTATGCTGGCGAATTCAGCGGCGTGAAGCTGGCTGCTGCAGTCGGTTACTTCCAGACGTCCAACGACAACGGCGACGCTGCTGTGAAGGCACGTGGCGGCAAGGATGCTGCTGCTCTGCAGATCGGCGCATACGTTCAGCACGTTCCGACCGGCCTGTTCCTCTACGGCGCCTACGGTAAAGACTATAACGATCGCACGGGTGGCCTGAACTCGATTGGTCAACAGCAGAAAGATGCCGACAGCTGGTACCTGAAGGCTGGTATCCGTCAGAAGTGGAACCCGCTGGGTCACTCGGTACTCTACGGCGAATACGGCGAAAATAACGACAAGCTGTCGAACGATCTCTGGCTCGGCAGCGCAACCGGCTCGAACCTGACCCAGTGGGGCATCGGCTTCGTGCAGGAAATCGACGCCGCAGCCATGGCGATCTTTGCCAACTACCGCCACTACGAAGGCGACGTGACGTGCGGAACGCACGTTGCAACCGCCAGCGCAAGCGCCGGCAACTTCTGCTCCACCCGCATCGGCAAGTTCTCGTTCGACGAAGCCGACCTGTTCAAAGTCGGCGCTCTGATCAACTTCTGATCCAAGCCGTCTTACAAACTGAGAAAGCCGCCCCTCACCGGGCGGCTTTTTTGCGTTGTGGTCTGATCGTCAGAGCGCGCCGGCAAGCACGTAGATCGGCCGCTCAATACAAAAGCGCCCAACCTATCCACCGCCAATTTCGTCCAACCCTGCAGTAAACGTCCGCCTCTCTGCTAGCGTTTTGCATCGAATGATTCGCTCATCCCACCGGAGAGGCCACATGTCCGCCACCACAGCAGATGCAAACGCAGCCGCCGCCGACGCCGCGCGCGAAGCGCGCGCAGAGACCAAGCCCGCGGCGCCAGCACCCGCCAAAGGCAAGTCTGCCAAAGCCACTAAAGTCGCCGCAGACTATCTGACCTTCGACGTTTCCGTCTGGATCACCGATTTCAACGGCATCGAATTCGGCTTCTACAAAAACAGCCGCAACCGCGCCAAATCCCGCCAGTTCACCACCGACATGGACATCTTCGCGGAGGTGACCGAGAACGGCGAGCGCACCGGCTTGCTGGGATACCGCGAAGAGCTCTGGAAGAAGCCAGCCAACAGCATGGACAAGCGGCTCGTGGTGAAGCTGTTCTCCGGCGAACTCAATTGGCGCGCCACGATGGACCTGATGGTCGGCCGCTCGCTCCAGCAGACGGTTGGTGCACGCGGCTTCCCCGTCACCAGCTATTCGATCAACACCAACGACGACGATTTCATGATCTACGTCGAGCGCTCGGCCAAGAAATGGCCCTGGCAGACGGAAAACTTTGCGTTCTTCATCATGCATGAAGGCCGCCCGGTCTTTTACCGTTTCCGTCGTGACTTCTTCGCCGTTGGCGGCGACTACACCCTCTACGATCAGCAGGGCAACCAAGCCGGACACCTCGACGGTTCCATCCTGACGCTCGGCGGCCATTGGCACGGACGCGTCAAAACCGGCGTGCACGACAAGCGCCTTCTCGCCGTGATGAAGCTGTTCTGCGCGGTCATCATTTTCAATCGCGGAGCCCGCCGTCACGTCAAATCGCTGTTCGGCGAACTGAGCGCTGGCCGCCTCGATCCCAAGCTGGAGAAGCAGGAGCACGACCTGTATCTCAACCCGCGCCGGACGCGCTGATTAAAATACAATCACAACACTGTAAATATGGCTAAAGAGCGTGCAGTAGCGTAGCGGCATTACGTTGCTGCACAATAAGCAAGCGTTTGATCCCAATACAAAAGGCTAAAAAGTCATCAGTTGGTATAAAAATTGCCAACGCACAGTCTCAGGGCGGGAAAACAGCGCAGAATGAACTGCGCGTGCCTATTAATTAGGCACTCCGGCTGGGGGATACGGGATGGAACAACTACAGCAAGGCTCTGACGTCTTTTTTCTCTTGATGGGGGCAATCCTCGTCTTCGCAATGCACGGCGGCTTCGCCTTCCTTGAGGTCGGTACTGTCCGCCACAAGAACCAGGTCAACGCGCTGGTCAAAATCCTGGTCGACTTCGCCATCTCGACCGTCGTCTACTTCACCGTTGGCTACTTCCTCGCTTACGGCGTTTCTTTCTTCCAGAACGCGGAAGCGATATCGGGTGGTGGCAAAGGCTTCGACCCCCAGGGCCTCAGCCTCGTGCGCTTCTTCTTCCTGTGCACGTTCGCCGCAGCCGTTCCCGCGATCATCTCGGGCGGCATCGCCGAGCGCGCCAAATTCGGTTCCCAATGCATGGCGACGGCCATGCTCGTCGGCCTCTGCTACCCTGTGATCGAAGGGATTGCCTGGAACAAAAACTTCGGCCTTCAGGAGGGCCTGTTCGTTCGCTTCCTGGGTGCAGAGTTCAAAGACTTTGCCGGCTCCATCGTCGTCCACGCCTTTGGCGGCTGGGCAGCGCTCGCAGCTATCCTGCAATTGGGCCCGCGCCTCGGCCGTTACACCGGGCCGCGTCCAGGACCCACCCCTCCGTCGTCATTGCCCTGGCTGGCCATGGGCTCATGGATGCTGTGTGTCGGCTGGTTCGGCTTCAACGTGATGAGCGCGCAAAGCCTGAAGGCAATCTCGGGCCTCGTCGCAGCCAATTCTCTGCTCGCCATGTGCGGTGGCATCCTGGCTGCCCTGGTTGCCGGCAAGAATGACCCCGGCTTCGTCCACAACGGTGCACTCGCTGGCCTAGTTGCAGTCTGCGCGGGCTCCGACGTGATGCATCCTCTCGGTAGCCTGGTCGTCGGCGGCGTCGCGGGCGCACTCTTTGTCCAGATGTTCCAGATCTCGACCGAGCGCTGGAAAGTGGACGACGTCCTCGGCGTCTGGGCCCTTCACGGCATTTGCGGTCTCTGGGGCGGTATCGCCTGCGGGATCTTCGGCCTCAAAGCGTTCGGCGGCCTGGGCGGCGTCACCTTCGCCTCGCAGGTGGTGGGCAGTGCCGGCGGCGCAGCGCTCGGTTTCGCATCGGGCTTCGTCGTCTACAAAATCGTCGACATGGCCGTCGGCCTACGCATGACTCCCACCGACGAACACCGCGGCGCAGACCTGTCCTTCCACCACATCGGCGCCAACCCCGAATCCGAACTCCGCTCGGGCACGCGCTGACACCCCATACAGTATTTGGGGCCCACCTCTAGCGGCCACCCTTGTGGCCGGAGCGCCGGTCTCAAAAGCCCTGACCTAAAGAGGTCAGGGCTTTTGAAAGGAAGAAATTGTTTTCCCTTGAAAACGGCACAAATCTGCAATCGGACACCGCCAGCATTCCGGCTTGCGCGCCTTGCACAAATACCGCCCGTGCAGGATCAGCCAATGATGCGCGTGCAAGCCATATTCGGGCGGCACGAGCTTGAGCACGTCGGTTTCCACCGACTCGGGCGTCGTCCCGGCCGAAAACCCGATCCGGTTTGACACCCGTAGCACATGCGTATCGACCGCCAGCGTCGGATGTCCGAATGCCATGTTGAGCACCACGTTCGCCGTCTTGCGCCCCACCCCCGGTAAAGCTTCGAGTGCCGCGCGATCGTCCGGCACCTTCCCCCCATGCAGCGCGATCAACCGTTCCGACAACGCAATAACGTTCTTGGCCTTGTTGCGAAATAACCCTATCGTCTTGATAGCCTCACGCACGCCACCCTCGCCGAGCGCAACCATCTTCGCCGGCGTGTCGGCGACAGCGAACAAGCCGCGTGTCGCCTTGTTGACGCCCGCATCCGTTGCCTGAGCCGACAGCACCACGGCGACCAGCAGCGTAAAAGCATTGACACTTTCGAGCTCGCCCTTGGGTTCGGGTTCAAGGGCGGAAAACCGCCCAAACACTTCCGCCGCATCCGCCTTGGGATACGCCGTCGCGCGCACCGTTTTGGCAGGTGAAGCCTTCGCCTTGACGCTTGCAGACATTGCCCGCTTCACCCCAGAATGGATCGGGCGAGCGGCTTTTTTCGTTTGGGTCATGAAGCCCCTGTGATACCGGCCAGCGAAAAGAATAACCTCTACCGCCTTAAGCGGGCCGAGCGGCGAAGAGCCGCCGTCCGGTAGGACGGACTCAAAATGAGCGGCCTCCTCAAGGTCGATCATTTGCAGGAGGGTGTGAATGCGCGATCAGAAACGAGTGACACGTGATGGACGATAAAGACCACGAAGCGCAAGCCCGTGAAATCGTTGGTCTAGGCTTGGCACGTGAGCTGGGCACAAGCCGGGCGCGCACCACGCTGGCCGATGACAGAAGCGGCACGTTCCGCTTCGAGCTCATCGCCTACCGGTCGCTCGATCGAACGGGCTTCCTGGTCCTGATGAGCGCGGTAATCGCCATCAATCTCATCGTCGGTCTCGTGTTTTTGCTCATGGGAGCATGGCCGGTGCTGGGATTTTGCGGCCTCGACGTAGCGCTGATCTATTGGGCGTTCAAGATGAATTACCGCTCGGGCCGGGCGTCGGAAACCATCGATCTCACGCCAGGCATGCTGACTCTGACACGCATCCACCCCTCCGGCAGCAGGGAGCGGTTTGAATTCAATCCATATTGGGTCCGCGTCCGGCTCGCAGAGCGTCCCGACGGGCGCAACGATCTTGTGCTGTTTTCCCACGGCGAAGGCTTTCACTTCGCCCGGTTCCTATCCGACGACGAACGGCGCGATTTCGCGCAAAGCCTGACGAGCGCACTGCTCGCAGCACGCAATACAACCTATAAAAATCTGAAGCGCCCCTGAAAAATAAGAACCCGCGGTTGGGGGGCAACCGCGGGCCGATGAACGTGGCGAACTGAGCGAGGGGACGGGGATGTCGCCACGTTGAGAAACGAATAGCCCAAAGTTTGGCTCGATTGCAAACGAAAACACGAAACAGTTCTACGAAATTTTTGCAGGAATGGTGGAATAAAGTCGAATTTTCACGCTGAACGCGAGTCCGCTGGAACCGGAGAAACTTTGGCTTACAGTCCTGTTGACCCAGTCTGCTATTGCCATGACAACTGTGGCGGCGTGAGCTGCAGCGTCGTGGGCTTACGGTCAACCGGATTGATCGGCGGCACATAGCCTACATCGGCCATTGTTCCGGCCCACTGAACGTTGCCATCCCCGCGCCACATCAGATCCGGCTTTTCCAAAGCCAGCTTTCCGTCGACCCAAATCCGCGCGATGCCATCGGGCACAGCAGGCGTGTTGAACACAACCTCCTGTTCGATGCGCACCCAACGCCCGCGCGGCAAGGTGGCGTTGGCGGGCCACCAGGCCTGCGTATAAGCCTCGACCGGTGTCGCGAGGCCAGTATATCGGACCGACAGATTGATAGCGCCCTGATCGCTCCACGTCAGGCCCGCCAATACTCCGTTCGGAACACCATCGCCGGTTGGGCCATTAGCCTGGCCAAACAGCCCAGGCAACGTTCCCCCGTCGCCATAGGCAAAGTCTGCGGGCACAAAGACATTATACGAGAGACAAGCTGACTTGGCTTTCGAGACGCCAGGCAACGTCCATGAAAACCCAGCGCCCGTATCGTCGGCGCTCGGCCCGCCAAGCGCGACGTTGAGCACCAGCGGCTTGTCCCCAACGACGCGCTGGATTGACGTCTTTTCGATGATTCCGCGTTCGCTGATCCCCACACGGGCCTGGAATTCCGCTGGCGACAGCACGCCACCATCAGGCTTTTGGAAAGACATCTGCGTGGGCACGCCTAACCGCGAGCTGCAAGCGGCAATCTCCCGCGAGCGGGTCAGATCCCACGTGAAATACCCCCCGACCACCAGAAACACCAACCCGCCAGCAGCGTTGACCTGGTTTTTGAAATTCGTCTGCGGAAGCATGACAAGACCCTCGACTCTCAACGCAAAAGCTCATGCCCCGCAGACCGGGCGCCGGGGCGGCCCAGGGGTCGGCCCGCGCGACTGCGCAAAGCCCCGGTCCGACCGTACCGGAATTGAACTAATGAAGATTGAAAGCCGCGCGCGGGGAGACGGCCAGGGTCAGATCGAACGCAAACGGAATAGAATTGCGGACCTGCACCTGGGCACGTATGCTGGCGCTACAAGGTTCAAAAATAAAGCGCGGGAAGTCAGCTCGGGTTCAGATTGCGCGGAGCATATTTGATACGGTGGTATTATAGGTCAAAAAGTGTTGCAAATCAGCCGCATCTTACGTGCAGATGCGCTGTCGAGCAGGGCAGATGGCAGTCTTTTTCTCTTGCGTGGCTTAAAGAGAAGCGACGTGAAAGATTGAACTTCAGTAACCAAAGGGAGTTGTTCGCATGTTTCGCAGGCTGGTAATGGCGGGGCTCGCCATGGCTGCTGTAGGGTCGTTCTCGACCGCACAGGCTCAAAAATCCGACGGAGATTGGGTCAGAATCGGCACCCATAAGGTCGATGTTTCCAAAGACCGTGACACAATCGATTTGTCGAAATCGAGCGGCAAGTTCCGTGCTCTCCGCATCAATTCCAAGGATGGCGATATCACGCTGTCGCGCGTCCAGGTTCTGTACGCCAATGGCGCCGTTCACAACGAAGACCGCAAGATTGTCCTGAACGAGGGTGAGCGCACCCGTCCGATCAACGCCGGCAGCGAAGACCGCTTCGTTGATCAGGTCAACCTCAGCGTCGTTCCCGCAAAGTCGGGCACCGCCGTACTTGAAGTTTACGGCCTCCAGACCGGCGAAGGCGCAAAAGCCAAGCGCACCGCTGCTACATCTCCCACGAAGGCGCCGACCCCGGTCGACACCCAGCCCACCAAGCCCGCACCGTCGGCGGCCCAGCCGGGCACCGTCACCGAATTCGGCGATGTTCTGTTCGGCTCGCAATACGTCGGCTTCGGTGTTGATCGCGACGTTATTCGCGTCGGCGCGGAAATCGGCAAGTTCGACAAGATCCGCTTGCGCGTGCTGGACAACGACATCTTCATCAAAGACTTGAAGGTCGTCTACGCCAACGGCGATGCTGATGATCTGGTCGTCAACGCTGAGATCAAACAGAACAGCCGCACCCAGTGGTTCTCACTGAAGGGCGACCGCTTCGTCAAAGAAGTTCAGATGGTCTACCGCTCGAAGCCGAGCTTTAAGGGCCAGGCACGCGTCGAGGTTCTCGGCCAATACTCGGAAGGCTGGCTTGGACCGAACGGTGAAGGCCGTAAGTTCAACCAAGGCTGGGTGTTGCTGGGTGCGCAGACCGCTGGCTTCATCGGTTTTGACAAAGACACTATCCCTGTCGGCAAGAACGAAGGCGGCTTCAGAAAAATCCGCGTAACCGTCAAGGACCGCGCCATTACCCTCAACGAACTCCGCATCATCTACAGCAGCGGCCAGGAAGATGTCGTCCCCGTGAAGGCCAAGATCGAAGCCGGCAGCACCTACGGACCCATCGACTTGAAGGGCGGCACGCGCTCGATCAAGGAAATCCAGGCCCGTTATCGCTCGCGCTTCATCGACAAGGAAGCCCGGGGCAAGGGCATGGCCATTGTGGAAGTCTGGGGCCAGCACTGAACTGAGTTTTCCCTGACCCGCAACAATTTGAGCGGGGCTGCCATCGGCGGCCCCGTTTTTGTATGGGTTCTTTATGGCCCGATGTCCGGCTATCGCTCAAGTGTGGGCTGCCGGACATGCGACAAGTAATTTTTCTCCCGGCTATCGCAGCGCCTGAACGAATGTGTTAACTGGGCCGCAGTGGGGATTCGAATAGGGACACAATCATCGTGCCATCAGCCTCGACGGCGCTGCGCGCATCTGGTTCATGTGAAATGAACTCTGCGCACCAATCAGCGCGCGACCTTAAAGAAAGGGCGAGACGCCTCGCCGTTCATTGCGCTGCCTTCCGTGGCGCACTTCCCATGGTTGCTTATTGGCAATTGGGATCGACCCTCGCACTCTTCGCCGTAGTGATCGGCTTGATGTTTGCGACCGTCGAACATCACTATTGGGCGACGCTGCTGCTGGCGCTCCCCGCCGGTGGAATTCTCGTCCGCTTGTTCATCATCCAGCACGATTGTGGCCACGGCTCCTTCCTAAAAGGTCGCACCGCAAACGACATCGTCGGCCGCTTGGTCAGCGTCTTGACCGTCACGCCCTATGCCGTCTGGGCCCGCGAACACGCCAAGCATCACGCGACGTCGGGCAACCTCGAAGAGCGCGGCATCGGCGACATCGACACCCTCACGGTTCGCGAATACCAGGATCTTCCCCCATGGCGGAAAATCGGCTACCGCATCTACCGCAACCCGCTGTTCCTGTTCGGCTTCGGTGTGCCGTTCTACTTCATGATCTTGCAGCGTGTTCCGCTTGACCATCCCCTGCCCAAGCGTCAGGCCTGGGCCAGCGTGATGGCCTTGAACGCCGGCATGCTCGCCCTGTACGGCACGCTCTGCTATTTCTTTGGCATCTGGAATTTGCTGTTCATCGCCGTGCCGGTCATTCATATCGCCGCCGCGGCCGGTGGCTGGCTGTTCTACGTCCAGCACCAATTCGATAGCGCGCACTGGAATCGACCGCCCGAGTGGGACGTCCAAGTCGCAGCCGTGTTTGGCAGCTCCTACTACGTTCTGCCGCCGGTCTTGAATTGGTTCACGGGTAACATCGGCCTTCACCACATTCATCACCTGAACAGCATGATCCCGAATTACCGCTTGATGGCTTGCCTCAAAGCCAGCCCGGATCTGCAGTCTCTCAATCGTCTCACGCTCTGGCAAAGCCTGAAATGCGTCAACTACAAGCTCTGGGACGAAGACCGCAAACAACTCATCGGCTTCGGCGACCTCAATCGCCAGCAAATGGCCTGACGATTTCGAATTTCAATCAATGCTCTCGATATGAAAAAGGGTGCCCTCGAACAGAAGGCACCCCTTTTTATTGTAGCCGAATGCTACGGACGAAAAAGAAGCCGTCCCGCCTCCCAGCCAGGACCGCTCCTTCAAACCGCAACATCAGTGTGCCAGGGCCTTCCTCACCTTGGCCACAACACCCTCTTTCTTCTTGGGCGCTGCGGCAGCCGTTGCCGGCTTCGCGCCGATATCATCGCCGTCATGCAGCGCAGGCGCAGGCTCCAGCGGCGTCTTACCAAGCTGCGCCAAACCGCGCGTACCCACATACAGCGCCCAGCCAAGTTCTTGATTGATGCGCTTGGCGGCCGTCGTGATGTTGGTCTTGTCGGCCAGATACTCGACCACGAAGATCGACTTGCCCTGATCGTTCGCCTTCTTCAAAAGTTTCGTGGTTTCATCTACGTCGTCGCGCGTGTTCGGCTTGTCCAGGCCGCGGATGCCGTACAGCAAGCTTTCCTTGGCGATGCCGTCGATGGCCTCCACGTAGTCTTTGCGATCAAGTAATTCCTCGGCATTCTGCACCATGATGGCGACGTCGGGCTTTTTGGAGCGCGCATAGTTGGCCAGTTCGATGACAAACTTGGCCATCTTGCCGCGCGCTTCCGCGTTGTCGCCGAAGAAGTAATAGGCGTCCACCCGGTCGAAATAGAACCCGTCGAAGCCGGCAGCCAGAACCCGGTCCACATAAGCTTCAGGCGACCCGTAGATGATCTTCTGCCACTCGGGTTCCCAATACTTGGCCAGATAGTTGGCCTTCCACTCCTTGTTTTCCTTGCCCATCCACGACGGACGCTGCTTGTCCCACTGGGGCTTCCAGTAATACCGGTAATTCTCGGTTTCCCCGATGCTCAGATAGGCGATCACAAGCCGCTTCGAGCCGTCGGGACGCTTCTGCATCTCACTGACTTCTTCCTTCGTCAGCGGAATTTCCTTGCGATCTTCCCCGCGCGCAAAGTCGGTCACCACGAGATCGTAGGGCGAATCCGCGATCAATTTGCGCGGCTCGGGATCGAGGTTGCGAAGCTGATAGCCCCAGGTCTTGGCCCCCTTGAATGGGTTGGGCCGGTCGGCCGCGGAAGCAGCCCCGGCGGCTAGCGCAGATGCGACCAGTCCGGCAGTGATTGCAGTCGATAACGTACGCAACAAACTCATAGGCAAAAAACTCCACTCCAGTTGACCGGCGCTAGCTACCAAAAAGCTGGTGCTCGCACAGGGTCTATAATACTGACAACAGCCAGTATTCGTACGCTTGGCATAAGGCCATTTGCCCCAATCCCCGGCAGCAACCTACTCTGTTGGACGCCGGAGTGGCAATCGAAAGGTCGTATACCGATTCAACGAAATTAAGGTCGCTGGCAAAATTTCCCCGCCCTACCAGGAGTTGGCCTTGGTGCAGTTCGCCTTGATGAACTCAGGCGTACCAGGGTCGCCCTTTAAATCGAGCGGCGCGGTCGGGTCGCCCCCATCCAACGCGCGGGTTGGAAAACCTCCAATGACGTTAAGCCGCTGCAACTCGGCCCTTGCGGCTTCAATCGACTCTTTCGTCACCAGATATTCCAGTGTGAACGTAGGCTTGAAGTCCCACTGCAGTTTGCGCAGATAACCAACGTTTTCATTGATCAAAGACTGATCGTTGCGAATGCCCGTGCCTTTGTGGCTGAAAAGCAGTTCTTCCATCCCCAGCCCATCGATAGCGCGCCGGAATTGCCGGCTTTCAAGCAGTTCAATCCCGTTGTTGGGAATGACCAAGAACCCCGGTTTGATGGAGCGCGCCGTCTGTCCCAGTTCGGCCACGAGATTGATCATGTCCTGGGCTGCCCCGCGGTGCTCGGTAGCAATCTGCGGATAGTCGGCAAACATATCCACGCGGTCGAGGTAAACACCGTCGAACCCGGCTGAAATGATCTTGCGCAAGTATGAGTCGGCCGCGCGATAAACGATCTGCTTCCAGCCGTCTTCCCAGAACCGCACCGCCCAGGCGCCCGGCCACGCGCAGTTGTTCAGATGCAACCAGGATGGCTTCTTGGTCGGATCGGTCTTCCAGTCTGCATTCCAATAATACCGCTTTTCCTCGGCTTCCCCGACCGAGAGATAAGATAGTACGATCCGCCGCTTGCCGTCGGGCCGTACTTTCAGCTTGGCGACCTCCTCCGGGGTAAGCCGCACCCGTGCGCCGCCTTCGATCGCGCGCTCGTAATCGATCACGACGACATCGGCATCGACCGTCGCGATCTTATCGATATCGATTTTTTGCAGCTGGTAGTGCCAGCTTGCCACCTTCGCCAGCGGCCGCTTGTCGGTTTGCGTCGCCTCATACCAGTTGCCGGGCAAATCGCGCCATGTGATCGCAAGCGCGACGATCAGCGCGGCGGCAATGTACCAGCCCCATCGTTTGAAGGTTTGTACGTCCCGCACGCCCAGCGCATTGAAAAGTCTAATGATCCGCTGCGACATCGGCTGCTGCCCCCATTGCTTTAGATCCCAGATCGCATATTCAATTGACTGCCGCAACGCCAAGCGGTCATGCATTCTGTTGACGATGAGGTGTGCACGGCGTTCGGTTTGGCAGAGCAGTTTCACGACATGGGCGAAACATAAATGAGCAACCAATCGAGCGCCCTGATCCAAGAACTGATCACCGTGCGTGATTGGCTGCGCTATGGCGTAACCGGCTTTACCCAGGCGGGGCTGGTGTTCGGCCACGGCACCCAATCCGCCCTTGATGAGGCCGCGTTCCTGATCCTGATGGCGCTGCATCTGCCCGTTGATCAACTCGAACCCTGGCTCGATGCCCGCCTGACCACACTTGAGCGTACCGCGATTGCCAATCTGTTCGACCAGCGAGTGGAGACGCGTAAGCCTGCGTCCTACCTCGTCAATGCAGCTTTCATCCGTGGCCACCGCTTCTACGTCGATGAACGCGTGATCGTGCCCCGGTCGTATATTGGCGAGTTGCTCGACGACGGCCTTGCCGCGGTCATCGACGACCCGAGTGCAGTAACCAGCGTCCTGGACGTCTGCACCGGCTCAGGCTGCCTCGCCATCCTTGCGGCACTCACCTTCCAGCACGCCCGCGTCGATGCCGTCGAGTTGTCGCCCCAAGCCCTGCAGGTCGCCCTCCGCAACGTGACGGGCTACAGGCTGCATGACCGTGTCACCCTCATCGAATCCGACCTCTTCAGCGCGCTCCCCAAAGACGCCCGCTACGACCTCATTATCGCCAACCCGCCGTACGTCGCCTCAGCCGAGGTTGCAGCCTTCGACCCCGAATACCGCGCCGAACCGGTCATGGCCCACATCGGCGGCACCGACGGCCTCGACCTCGTCCGCACCATACTCGCCGAGGCCCCATCCCGCCTGACCCCGCACGGCGTCCTCGTCGTCGAAATCGGCACGGGCCGGCCGGCACTTGAAGCCGCCTACCCAAATCTCGACTTCTTCTGGATCGACACCGCCAACAGCGAAGGCGAAGTCTTCGCACTCACGGCCGCCGCGCTCAACTCTGCACGCCCGGCGCCTAAATCAAAACGCCGCCGATGAACCTCAGGCGTACACTGCTGCTCGCCCCGCTCTTGCTTTTGACGCTTGCCGTCATTGTCGCGCTTGCGACGCCGGGCTCGGGTCTGGCCCCGCAGCCCGGTCATACCCTGCTCCACCTGAATTGCCCGCCCGGCAGCCACGGCAAGCCGCGCTTCGCCGGTGTCGGCCAAAGCCTCGAAAAGGCCCGCGACGACGCCCGCGCCGCCCGCTCCCTCGAATCCCGCGCGATTACGGCGCAGTAATTTTGATCAAATCATTTGGTCCACTTCCCCCTCTCCCGTCAGGGCTGCGAAGCCCTGCTGCGCAGGGACAGGAGAGGGTCGGGGTGAGGGGGCTTTCAGAGTGAGGTGGCTGATCTCGTGCTCAACTCCGCCCCGCCAGCAAGTTCGCAAGCTCCACCGCGCTGCGCACCCCCATCTTTTCGAAGATCTTGGCCCGGTGCGCTTCCACGGTCCTCAGTGCGATACCAAGCTCATCCGCAATCACCTTGTTGAGCTTTCCGGCCTGGATCAGGTGCATCACCTCCTGTTCGCGCACCGACAGCGTCCCGATACGTTCGGCAAGCGTATGCCGCGACCGCCCTGTCTCGGCAGCTTTTGCATCGTCGAGCATGGCCGCAATAAGCTTGTCGACCAGTAAGTTGCCGTCGAACGGCTTTTCGATGAAGTCCCGTGCCCCCTTCTTGAGTGCCTCCACCGCCATCGGCACATCTCCGTGCCCGGTGAGCACGATGCAGGGCAACTGAGATCCAGCTTCCGCCAATCGCGCAAAAAGCTCCAGCCCCGAGATCGCCCCCATGCGCACGTCGGTCAGCACGCACCCGCGCAGGCCGGGATGATACGCCGCCAGAAACGCCTCGGCACTCGCAAACCCCATGGCCTCGACCCCGCGCGACCGCAATAGAAACGACAGCGCATCCCGAAGCGCCACATCGTCGTCGACGACGTAGACCTTGGCATCAGGTGGCAAACCAGGTGCATCCATCATCAAATCTCCGCCGCCGGAAGCTGGAATGAAAACCGCGAACCGCCCGTAGCCGCCGGTGCGTAGCTGATATGCCCGCCATGAAGCTCGATGATCGACCGGCAAATGCTGAGCCCCATCCCCATCCCCGCCGGCTTCGTCGACACGAACGGCTGGAACAGCGCTTCCGCCACCGCAGGCGGTACTCCGGTCCCGCTGTCGGTGACGCTCAACATCACAGCCTTTGGCGTCACACGCTTGGCCTCTACGCGCAGCCGCCGCAGATCATCCGGGATATGGATCATGGCTTCCAATCCGTTGCGTACCAGATTGACCAGCACCTGCTGAATCAGCACCCGGTCGCCGCGCAGCAGAGGCAACTCCGTATCGAGTTCGACGTCGGCAATCACCCGCATCTTTTGGATTTCCGGGCCGAGCAGACCAAGCGCCTCGGCAACGACTTCAGCCAGTTGCATAGGTTCGAGCTGCGGCTCGCTCTTCTTGACGAAGTCATGGACCCGCCGCACGATCAGCCCCGCGCGCTCGGCTGAATCGCCGATCCCCCGCAACGCGATGTCAATCTCCTCGCGCGTCAGATCGTCCATCGGCACGCGGTTCGCGAGGCCGGTCTGATAGCTGCGGATGGCGGCCAGCGGCTGATTGAGATCGTGTGCCAGCAGCGACGCCATCTCGCCCATCGTGACAAGCCGTGCCGTATGCTGCATCCGCTCGGTCTGCGCCCGTGCGAACTCCTCGGCCCGCTTGCGGTCCGAAATATCGAGCACCGATCCCATCCACCCGCGCTGCACGCCTTGCGCATCCACAAGCGGCGCCTCATAAATCAGCACATCGAACCGCTTGCCATCCCGATGTTGAAACGTCAGCTCAAGCCCCTGCCCGATAGTCTGCCCCGCCAGCAAAGCATCGTGCGCCCGCCGCGTCAGCTCGTACTGCTCAGGCACCCAATACGGCATCGGCGGTGCCCGCCCGACGAGCTCCGCTACTGAATATCCGACCATTTTGCAGAACGCATGATTGGCATACAGCAGCTTGCCATCCAGATCGCGCGCCCGGATGCCGACCAGTAGCGAGTTCTCCATCGCCCTGCGAAACGCATACTCCTCGTCGAGCGCTGCTTCTGCCGCCTGCCGCTTGCGCAACTGGCGCTCCCGCGCAACAAGCCCGCCCGCCGCCGACAGCCCAAGTACGACCATCGCGACCACGAGTCCATTCTGCGCCAGCCCCCGCCGCTCGCGGTAACTCGTGAGCGTCAGCAACACCTCGCGCAATGGCGGCCCCATCTCGATTCCATACGACGATGCATTTTCCTCGGGCAGTATCGTCGAGCGGGCCGCAAGGACTTTGCCCGCCGTGTCCTTCAAGATCACCGCCCGCTTTTCCGCGATCCACCACGGCACTTGATGGTTGAGCAAAAGGTCGAGCCCGAACAAGGCAACGACCTTTCCCGACCGCCGTTCATCGTCGATGATAGGAGCAACGAATGCGATCACGGCCTGTCCGTCGGCTCGCACATAGGGCGCCGAGAACACGCCCGATCCGCCGGCCAGCGCGCCCGGCGAAATTAACTTGAGGTCCGGTGCAATCTGATTTTCTTCGCCCGCCAACGATTGCGGGACGGCGGCAACGATGGAGCCGCCTTCGTCGAGCCAGGCAATGTCGATGATGTCGGGCAGAATGAGCGCGTACTCGCGCGCTTGGACGGTGAACGCTTGCGGCGTCATCTGCCCATCGGAAATATCTTTGACCAGACGCAAGACACGCGTTCGCTCTGAATCGAACTGAAATTGCAGAGCCTGTTCCACCCACAGCACGTCGCGGATCAATTGCTCGCGGTGGTCTGTTCGGTCGTCGCGTTCAAGCAGCAGCAGCAGCGCGCCAAGCAGGAGAAAGATCAGCAGAATAGCAAGTCCCGCGCCCAGCGGTGCAAACCGCGCGATCCATGACTCATCGGGCCGCTTGGTGCGCAACCCCGTTTCAAATGCCAGCGCGTGCTTGGAGATTGTCAATTCAACGGCTCCAAAACCAAGCGCCATACCCGCTTGAAACGTAGAAGTTCAGGCTGCCGCTGTCGATTGCGGCAAACCACAATAGCGCCTGATAGGCGCGTTTGCGATAAGTCTGCGTCATGATCTCGTCACAATCATAAATGGGCGCCGCAGATAAACTGCAGCCGGCAAACGACAACGGGGAGTTACGTAAATTGACCAAGAGAACTGTATTGAAGGGGCTCGCCGCTCTTGTGCTCGCGCCGTTGGCCAGCATCAGCGCCAGCGCGCAAGACGCACCGATCATTCTAAAATTCAGCCATGTTGTGGCGATCGATACGCCCAAAGGCAAGGGCGCGGAACGGTTCAAGGAATTGGCTGCCAAATACACTGACGGCAAGGTTAAGGTCGAGGTCTATCCCAACTCGCAGCTCTACAAGGACAAGGAAGAAGTCGAAGCTCTGCAACTCGGTGCCGTCCAGATGCTGGCCCCGTCGCTGTCGAAGTTCGGCCCGCTGGGCGTCAAGGAATTCGAAGTCTTCGACTTACCCTACCTGTTCAAAGACCGCGCTGCCCTGCGCAAAGTCTCGGAAGGCCAGATCGGCAAGGACATGCTGGCCAAGCTATCGTCCAAGGGCATGGTTGGTCTCGCGTATTGGGACAACGGCTTCAAGGTCCTCTCTGCCAACAAACCGTTGAAGTCGCCGGACGATCTGCTCGGCCTCAAAATGCGCATCCAGTCGTCGAAAGTGTCGGAAGCGCAGATGAAAGCATTCGGTGCCGTTCCTCAGGTCATGGCCTTCTCGGAAGTCTATCAGGCGCTCCAGACCGGCGTTGTCGATGGCACCGAAAACCCGCCGTCGAACATGTACACCCAGAAAATGCACGAAGTGCAAAAGCACGCGGTTGTCACCAACCATGGCTATCTCGGCTACGCGGTGATCGTGAACAAAGCATTCTGGGACGGTCTGCCGGCACCCGTTCGCGCTGGACTCGAAAAGGCCATGGCGGAGGCGACTGCCTACGCCAATGACATCGCCCAGTCCGAAAACGATTCAGCACTCGAAGCCATGACCAAATCTGGCAAGACCGCATTCCACACACCCACCGGTGCTGAGCTCACGGCGTGGGTCGACGCCACGCGTCCCGTCCACAAGGAAATGACCGCACGCGTTGGCAAGGAACTACTCGAGTCGATCTACCAGGCGACTGGTACCGCAAAATAGGCGTCCACCAATTGCGGCGAGCGGACCACAGCTGCTCGCCGGCCTTCATTGATTCTTGCTTGCAAATTTATTCGGTCGAGTGTCTCGCTGTTGCCGGCCTCGGCTCAATCACGATCCCCTAAAGGGGACGGTAATAGGGAGAGATTTCACCCATGTCCTGGATAACGGCATTCGACAAGCCGGAAGTCATCGCGATGGCCATCATGGCCCCGCTGCTGATCCTGCTGTCATACAGTCTGCCCCGTACGCGCTTCCTCGATCATCTTGAGGAAATCCTGATCGGCTCCCTCATTGCCGGCGCGACAATTCTGATCTTCGTCGCCGTTATGCATCGCTACGGCCTCAGCACTTCGATTGCCCTCTCCAAATGGGGCAAGCTCAACGGCTACCCCGGCGTTGCCGCCAACGGCCGCGCGGCCTTTGACTTCCTGAAGGACATCAACCTGACCTGGGCACAGGAAGTTTGCATGTTCATGTTCGTCTGGATGGCCAAGTTCGGCGCGGCCTATGGTGTCCGCACCGGCGTCCACGTCGGCGTCGACGTGGCGCTTGAGCAAATGCAGATGAAATCCAAGCACCGCGTGATCCTGTTCGGCCTGATGTGTGGCGCGCTGTTTACCTTCATCATCGGTTCGTTTGGCACCCGTTTCGTCTGGCACCTCTCGCACACCGACCAGACCTCTCCCGACCTCGAACTGCCGATGTGGCTTGTCTACATGGCGATCCCGGTCGGCTCTTACCTGATGAGCTTCCGCTTCATGCAGGTGGCCTGGGCGTTCTCGCGCACCGGTGAACTGCCTCACTTCGATCACGCCCATGTCGACGGCATCGAAGAAGCCGCCTCCGCTCCCCTCGTGCCACTCGATACCGTTCCCGCAGGAGGTGCCAAATGAGCACAGCTTCAATCGCTTCCGGCGACTCTATGAACGCCGGTCCGCGCCAAGGTTCGGGGATTGGCGGCCTGACCGTCATTGCTATTCCGCTCGTCCTTGTCGCCATCTGCTTTGCCGCCAAGTTCGGGTACATAACGATCCCACCCGGTCCGCGCGTCGGCCTTATCTTCGCGTTGCTCATGGCGATGATGTTGACCGGCATGCCGATCTCGATCGCGCTCGGCCTCAGCGTGTTGACGTTCCTCTTCACCCTGACTGCCGTGCCGATCGACAGCGTCGCACTCAAGCTGTTCACCGGCATCGAGAAGTTCGAGATCATGGCGATCCCGTTCTTCATCCTCGCTGGTAACTTCCTGACCCACGGCGGAGTTGCGAAGCGTATGATCAACTTCGCGGTCTCGCTCATCGGCCACTGGCATGGCGGCCTTGCCCTCGCGGCCATCGTTGCTTGCGCCATGTTTGCGCTCGTCTGCGGCTCGTCGGTGGCAACCGTCGTCGCCATCGGCTCCATCATCCTGCCGGAAATGGTCCGCGCCGGTTATCCGATGCGCTTTGGCGCAGGCGTCATCACCGTTGCCGGTTCGCTCGGCATTCTGATGCTGCCGTCGATCCCGAAGGTGATTTACGCAATCTCGACCAACACCTCGATCGGCGCACTGTTCGTCGCCGGTGTGCTTCCTGGTTCGCTGCTCACGATCATGCTGTGCGCCGTAACCTGGTGGATGGCCAAGAAAAATGGCTACCCACGCGTGCCGACCATCGGTGGCCGCTCAAGCGGTGCCGCAACGGTATCGGCCTTGTTCGGTCTGTGGGTCTCATTCCTGGTTGGCTTCTTGCCGCTCACGATCGGCTTCATCCTCGGCGTCGTCTCCGACCCAGTGACGACCGTTGTCTCCCTGTTCACGGGCGACATCAAAACCTACCTGTTGACGACCCACCGCTACGTTCTAGCCTATCCGGTCGTCTTCCTGTTGGCCTGCGCCGTCTGGCTCGTGTTTGCAGCCCAGATCTTCCCGCACCGCTTGCGCCTCGGCTTCCTCAAGAATGAAGGCGAAAAAGTCTGGGAAGCGTTCTGGGCTAGCATCTGGGGCCTCATGCTGGTGGTGATCATCATCGGCGGCATCTACAGCGGCGTCTTCACCGCCACCGAAGCCGCCGCCGTCAGTGCGATCTACGCCTACATCGTGTCGGTCTACGTTTACGCCGACATGGGCAATAAGGACGTGCCTCGTGTGCTGGTGCAGTCGGCCAACATGAGCGCGATGTTGCTCTACATCATCACCAACGCCGTGCTGTTCTCGTTCGTGCTGACGAACGAAAACATTCCCCACGCGCTGGCCGACTGGATGCTGTCGATGAACCTCGGTCCCTGGGGCTTCCTGCTCGTCGTCAACCTGCTGCTGCTGGTTGCCGGCAACTTCATGGAACCATCGTCGATCATTCTGATCATGGCGCCGATCCTGTTCCCCGCCGCCATGCGCTTGGGCATCGATCCGGTCCACTTCGGCATCCTGATCGACGTCAACATGGAGGTCGGGCTCTGTCACCCGCCGGTCGGGCTCAACCTTTACGTCGCTTCCGGCATAGCGGGGTTGGGCATTACCGAAATGACCAAGGCCGTCATGCCATGGCTGCTGACGTTGCTCGTCTTCTTGGTCATCGTTACCTATTGGCCGTGGCTGACCCTGGTCGTCCCCCAAATGCTCGGCATGATGTAAGATACAGCTGCAAACACCCACCGCCCTCTCCCCGTAACCACGGGGAGAGGGTTCAGTATTTTAGGGCTGGCTCAGACGTCATTTCTTGCAAGGGTTGGCCGTCGCCTTGCAATTCCAGGTCTTGTCTTTCTGATCGCAAGCGATGGTCTTGCCCTTGGCCCGCGACCAGGACGCAAACTCGTCGCCATTGAGCTTCACCACCGCCGCTTCCCAGTTGCGTTGCGTATGGCGCTTGGCCCAGAACTGAGTAATGCCGAATCCAACCGGCCCTGAGCCGCGCGAACTCACGGCTTCCACGCACTTCGCCCCAAACTTGTGGGCCGCGGTGGAGCGCTCGGACTCTCCAGCTTTCCATTTATCAAAGCCATGCTGCTCCTCGGCTGACACGGCCCCTGTGACGAGACTGCCGGCACCGAGCGCGGCCATGAACATGAATGTGCGGTACGCCATCATTTGCTCCTCTGATGTGGGAGGATCCCACAGAGAGCAATAATAGCGCAGTGTTCAATTTATGCGTAGTGCCTCTGGGTAACGCTGAGGCGTCTGCCTGCTTGGCAATCCGGCCCGTTTCGTCCTACAAGGCCAGATCAACTCAAGGATTTTGACACATGCCCACACTTTCAGACTCGCGCCGCAAGCGCATCCAAGCCCGCCAGAAAAAGGCCCTCAACACCCTGAAACGCACCACCAAAGCCGCCAAGCGCGAAGCCAAAAAAGCCACGAAATAAGCCGCAGATTGCAGTGGGCGCAGCCCTACTCCGCCGCCTTCGGCAATTCCGGCACTTCACAGCCCGTGGCGCAACAGCGTCCGGGCTGTTTTGATACGCGGCTGCCATCTGCCAGAACGCCGCGATCGAGCAAACTCTCGACCAGCGCCACTTTCTCCATCACCGGATAATTCCGCCAGATCTCGCGCTTCATCGCTTCGGGACTGCCGCCGCCATGCAGCGAAATGGTCGAATACCATCCGCCCTGATGGCTGATCGTCAGATCCTCGATGAACCGCGCCACCTCCGCCCGCTGCGCGCCGGGAATATCCGGCCGCCCCGCCAGCACCGCCGCAATCGACGCCGCTGTCTCCGGGTTATGATCCTCGTCCGGCCCCGGCAAAGCGACGATCAACCCACCCGATACGTAATGCGCAATTCGGTGCATGTCGTAGATCTGCGTCGCCAGCAACAGCTTTCCGATATTCGAAAACACCGCATCCGGCATGACATTTCCGGCAGGGTCGCGCAGCGAATAAACCGACGCCGCCACCCCGCACGCAAAGAACCCTTCCGTGATCTTGATGAGATCGACCATCTGATCGCGGATATGCCCATGCCGCTCCGGATCCAGCCCGTTGGCCTCGATCATCAGCGCCCCCGCCCCGATCAGCAGATCGCCAAACCCCGCCCGCGCCCCGATGCACGAGTGACGGTGATGCGTGGCGTACGTAGTCGTCGCAAACCCCGCCTCTTCGGTCTCGCCTGCCATGAACACCCGCTCATGCGGCACGAACACGTTGTCGAAATGCACAACCCCGACCGACTGCCCATACTTCGCCGAAAACTTCGCCGCCGCCTCCCCAGGCCGCCCCGCAGGCCTCGCCACAATCGTAATGCCCGGCGCGTCGCACCGAACCGCGCAGCACACCGCAAACATCCGATCCTCCGCGGTATGCGTCCGGCACGGCATCACGAGGAACTCATGCATGTACGGCGCGCCGGTCACGATCGCCTTGGTCCCGGAAATCACGATTCCGTCCGGCCGCCGCTCCACGATGTGAACGTAGGAATCCACATTTGCTTGCGTCCCCGCTCGCTTCGACCGGTCCCCCTTGGCATCCGTCATCGCCACGCCGAGCGTCAGATCGCGATCCTGCACGTCGTGCATGTAAGCAATAAACCGCTGGTGATAGTCGGTCCCATGCCGCGCATCGGCCAGATGCGTCGCCTGATACAACCCGTTGAACGCGTCCTGCACCAAATAGCGCTGGGCACACCCCGACACCTTGCAAACCAGCCGCACCGCCTCGAGCTTGTACAGCAGGTCCGTCGACGTCTCGTTGATATGCAGGAACCGGTTGACCGTCTTGCCCGACGTCCCCTGCCGTGCCTTCATCAACGCCTTGTGTTCCTCGGTCAGCGCAAAATCGTAGGTAATCCCAACCCCATTGATCCCCGGCGCCAGCAATGGCTCATCCGCCACGCTCTCCACCCGCTGCCCATTCACAAACACGCGCGGCTTGTACGCGCGCAGGCTCTCGCGATATTCGGCAGCGGACATCATCATGGGACGGCTCCAAAATCACAGTTGTTCCGTAATTCAAACAGCGTTAGAATATTCCGTCAAGAGCAATTCACGCAACTTTTCGAAAGACTGGCATGACAACAACCACCGCAATCCGCCGCCGTGCCGTCAGCGATCTCAAACGCAGCCTGATCCTGGATGCCGCCCGCCGCATCTTCGAGGCCGAAGGCTTGGAGGGCGCGAGTCTGCGCGGTATCGCAGCGGTTGCGGGCTACACCCCGGCCGCGCTGTATTTCCATTTCGACAGCAAGGAAGCGATCTACGCCGAAGTCCTCGCCGCCTCGCTCGAGCGCTTGAACACAGCGGTTGCGTCCGCCGTCTCGAAAGCCAAAACGCCAACCCTTCGCTTCGAGGCCGCAGCGCTGGCGTGGTTCGAATTTTACGTCGAAAACCCGAGCGACCTCGATCTGGGCTTCTACCTGTTCCGCGCCAGCCTCAAACCGCAAGGCTTAGGACGTGAACGCGACGCGAGCCTCAACGCCGCTCTTGAACGATCCCTCGCCCCGCTGGCCGATGCCGCGCGCGAACTTGGCGCAGATGGGGCCAGGGCCCGCGAGATCATGGCCGGCGTTTTTGCCCAAGCGACCGGCGTGCTCACCCTCGCTCACACCGGACGCATCCGTATGTTGAAGGTCGATCCGCGTGCGATGATGGCGCAATACATAACGAGCCAACTGGCAACCCTGAGGAAACCCCGATGACCGCCTCGCTGATGCAAGCAAGCCGTTCAATGCTGGTGCTGGTCGACTATCAGGCCCGCCTCATGCCGTCGATCGCGGACGCATCGGGCGTCCTCGCCAATGCCAAGCGCCTGCTGGCCGCCGCCGATCTGCTCGATGTCCCGGTGATTGTCACCGAGCAAAACGCCAAAGGCATTGGCCCAACCACCACCGAACTCGACGTCTCCAGACGAAAAATCATTGCCAAGCAAAACTTCGGCTCCTGCGCGACGCCCGAATTCGTCGCAGCCATCGGCGATCACCCCGACATTGTACTTGCCGGCTGCGAGGCCCACGTCTGTGTCACGCAAACGGTCCTCGGCCTGCTCGAGTTGGGCCGCCGCGTGTTCCTCGTCCGCGATGCCACCGGCGCACGCACGCCGGAAAGCAAGGAAACCGCCATCGCGCGCATGGCCCGCAACGGTGCCGAAATCGTGACCACCGAAATGGTCATTTTCGAATGGCTACGGACCTCGGAGCACGAAAAGTTCAAGGCCTCGATTGCCCTCGTAAAGTAAAATACGACCAATTATTTTCCGCTTATGATTTGAGCAGAAAATAAGGCCATATGATTATTATCCGCGCATTGTCCCCTTTTATGCGGCATTAATTATAATGCCTTGATATTTTCGCAAATACGTCTTACTTTTAAGTCAATCAAAACACATCCTGTGATCGCCAAAGATCAACTGTCTGGCTGGCATGCGCGATGGCGTGTGGATGCTTGGTTGTGGTCTTTGCAGCTCTAGCCGCCTTGCTGCGACGACAAGAAAGATAAGTCCGTGCTGAACGACTCCACGTCCCCAGAACCCGTCTTCAAAGACATTTACCTCCGCGATACAGCTCCTCCCCATCCCGGCGAAGTGCTCCGCGAGGATATTCTGCCCATGGTCGGGCTCTCCAAAACGGCATTGGCCAAGCGTCTGGGCATTACGCCTCAGCGCCTGTCGGCCTTCCTTTGCGAAAAAACTCCGATGACCGCCGAGCTGGCGATACGCCTAGGTACATTCTTTGGGCAGGGCGCTCGCTATTGGCTCGGCCTTCAAATGCAGCACGATATCTGGCTGACCGAACAACCGGCCGCATACGCGATCCAACCGCTCGACTGGAAACGTCGCCCTAAAGAGTCAGCGATCAAGAAGCATGGAGTGCTTCAGGGAAAAGTGTGAGCAGTTTTCCCGTCGAGAAGCACGAACAAACAAAGACCCGCCGGGTTGGGCTATCGCTGAACGCCAAACCGCTGTAAAAACCGGATTTTAGAGATACATCCGGTTAAATCATCCATGACGGCAGATCACGCCCCAACAACCCAGCAGGTAAGTGCGGCTCCCGCCCAAACCACCGTAAACACGGCGGCGGCAAAGAAAACCATAGCCGGCATGAGCCGCAAGGGCATGAGCGAAGCGCTGGCCGCAATCGGCGTCCCCGACAAGCAGCGCCGCATGCGCGTCAATCAGCTCTGGGGTTGGCTTTACGTGCGCGGCGTGACGCGCTTCGATCAGATGACCGACGTCTCCAAAGAGCTGCGCGCCAAGCTCTCGGACGCATACACGCTGGATCGTCCTGAAATCGTCTCCGAGCAGGTGTCCATCGACGGCACCCGCAAGTGGCTCATGCGCCTGCCGAAAATCGGCCACGAAACCCGCGCTCCTGAAATTGAGACGGTCTACATCCCCGAAAGCGACCGCGGCACGCTGTGTATCTCAAGCCAGGTAGGCTGCACGCTCAATTGCTCGTTCTGCCATACCGGCACGCAAAAGCTGGTCCGCAACCTCGAAGTCCATGAAATCGTCGGTCAGATCCTCTTGGCGCGCGATCGCATCGGCGACTGGCCGGGTGCCGTTGCCCAAGGCGAAACCCGCCTCCTGCCCGACAGCGACCGTAAGATCACCAACATCGTCCTCATGGGGATGGGCGAACCGCTCTACAACTTCGATCATGTTCGCGATGCCATGGAGGTCGCGTCCGATGGCGAGGGCCTGTCCGTATCGAAGCGCCGCATTACACTTTCAACCTCCGGCGTCGTTCCCGAGATCGCGCGCTGGGGCGAAGAGTCTGGCACCATGCTCGCGATCAGCCTCCACGCCACCCGCGACGACCTGCGCGACGTGCTGGTCCCGATCAACAAGCGCTACCCCATCGCCCAGCTCCTTGCCGCTTGCCGCGATTACCCCGGCGTCTCGAATGCCCGCCGCATAACGTTCGAATACGTCATGCTCAAAGGCGTCAATGACAGCCCCGCCGACGCCCGCGCCCTGGTCCGTCAGCTCGCGGGCATCCCGGCCAAGATCAACCTCATCCCCTTCAACCCCTGGCCCGGTACGGTCTATGAGTGCTCAGAGTGGGAAACCATCGAGCGCTTCGCCGACGTCGTGAACAAGGCGGGCTACGCCAGCCCCGTCCGCACCCCGCGCGGCCGCGATATTCTCGCCGCCTGCGGTCAGCTGCGTTCGGAAAGCGAAAAGCTGCGCGCCAACCAGCGCTTGCCCGGAGCTGCTCCCGCCGCTGATCCTGCCGCCAGCACCGACGCTCAAACCTAAAAGGATCTGACATGTTCAGCGCCCTCGGCCGCATCGTCGTCGTTGCGTTCGCTTTCCTCGTCGCGGCGGTCTTTGCTGGCTTCATCGCCTTCCGGCTTGGACTGGAACGTATGACCCACGCCCTGCACGCCGATGATGATGCCGCCGTCACCGTTGTCACCTGGATCTGGCAGGGCCTCAGCCTCTCGTTTGCAACCACACTCATCCTTGCGCTCGCCGTCGTCATCACCGGCGAAGTCGCCCGCATCCGGTCGGGCTTGTTCTACATTGTCGGTGGCGGAGCAGCCGTCGCAGCCGCTCCTTTGCTGATCGAAGTCCAGCGCCAAGGCGGCGCGGGCAATCTCCCGGCCTTCATCTGGCAGGTTTTTGCAACCGCTGGCTTTGCGGGCGGTGCCCTGTATTGGATGCTCGCGGGCCGGAAAGCCTAACAGCCCGATGCCTTTTCCAATTGATCCCGCAGGGATTTTCCAGGTACATCCGGTATTGGAGCACCCGAGACGTCTACTGAAGACCCTACTTGCTCAAGTTCAGGATCTGGAATGCGAACGTTTTTCAGGGTTTTAACCGGATTGATCGCAGCGTGCCTGACGGCAGCGCTGATCAAGGTCCTGCACGTCATCACCCCTGCCGAACTCTTGAGCCTCTCCGGTTCCGCCCTGACGGCCCGTCTCGCCCGCCTGGGCGAACTCGTAGCATTAACCGCCACCCACCAAGCCTTCTTCGTCGTTCCCCTGGCACTGATCGCCGTCACCCTGGCCGAAATCAACCGCGTCCGAAGCTGGCTCGCCTACGCCCTCATCGGTGCCCTGATTGCCGGAGCCGGCTTCTACATCCAATTCGTCAGCGAAAGTGCTGTCCGCACCATCGTGAACCTCTACGCCGGGCAAGCCTACGCCATCGAAGGCATAGCGGCGGGTCTCGTCTATTGGTTCCTCGCGGGCCGGTTCGCCGGATGGCGCCGCGGCGGCGGTCTGGTCAAAACCCAGCCCTTTCCCGTGGCCAAGCCACGTTTACGCGTCAGCGACGTACCGGAATCCGAGAACAAAACCACCGGATCGGCGTGAAGTTCCAGCGATTATAGATGCTTAATAGTGCATCTTCGCACACGAACAGTCATGCGTCGCCGTGCTGCTAATGTTGTCCAAGGAATCAAGTGGTTAGCCTGATGGCTTGATATCACACACTGGCATGATGAATGGTGCATTGCAAAATTAGTGATGCAGTGCGATAATTTATTAGTGTCGTTAGGACATAAGTGTTTCAACAACACTTGAAATTTTCATGTAAATGTCAGGATTGCCGTAAAATGGATGGCTCCTCAAATTTGATCATACAAAGTTGCGCCGAAGCCGCTACCGGCTACGCGGCAGCCGCCACCGCTGCCTACACGGAAATGGCGTCTCACGCCTTGGACTTCTGGTGCACGGCTTTGTCCGGACTGGCCGAGACGCCCGCAAGCGATGACAAATCGGTCCAACGCAGCATGTCAGTCGCGACAACAGAACCGCCTTTCGGCATGTCGGCCGCCGACTGGAACCCGTTTGTCTGGTTCGACCCCCGCCGGTTCGAAAGCCTCTGGAAGCTTAATTTCCTGACCCCGCCAGGCGATGCCATGCTGGCGATGGCCAACGGCGTTCCATTACGCGGTACGTCCGCGTCCTGGGGTATGGCTAAGGTCATGATCGATTCGGGCGTGCCGCGGTCTGTCGCTTGGCCAGCCGCCGAAGCAAACGCCGCCGCGCTTAAAGCCGCCGATACCGCCTCGAACGGGCTGCGCACCATTGTGGCGCAGTTCCACACCGATAGCGGTTTCGCCTCCGTTGCGCGTGGCATGACGCCGACGATGATGGCTCTAGCATTAACTGTCGGTACCGCCATGGGACCATCGCGGCTGATGGGCAACTGGACCTGATCTGTCCCATCACTGAGATTTCGGTATAAAAAACCCGCGCAACTCGAACGAGTTGCGCGGGTTTTTCATTTGCGCAGAGTGCTTACTGCTTGGTTGCCGGTGCCGGAGCATTCGGCTTAACAACGGCGGGAGCAGCCGGCGTGGCCGGTTTGGCAGCAGTCGCAGGAGTTGCAGGTGTAGCCGCCGCGGGCTTCTTCACAGCAACGCCAGCAACCTTACGGCAGTACGGCTTGTCGACTTTACCGGTCTTGGCATCAGCCTTCGTCGGTACGACGTAGCCGCATTCCGCATTGGCCTTGCAGCCGGTCTCATCGAGACCCTTACAAGCCGATGCCGCTTTAACCGGGCTCTTCGGCTTCGCAGCAGCAGCTGGCGTTGTGACCGCCGGAGTAGTCGCGGCGGGCTTTGCAGCAGCTGGCGGGGTCGCCGGCTTGACCGGTGCAACCACTGCCGGATTGGCCGGTGCGGTCGTCGTAGGTTGCTGAGCATTAGCGGTCAGCGCGAACAGGCTGAAGGCCGCGGTGGCAACCACAGCACCCATCCCCAAAGTATGTAGTTTCTTCACGGCATTCATCTCCAGTTTTGTTGATTGCCCAGCACGTGCTTACATCGAAAATCGGTGCGAAAACACGACCGAGTGATGAACGCGAGCTAAATGCTCGACATAAACATATCCTCCCGATCCATATGGAATTCGAGAGCCCGCGCGTTTGGGATCTGTTGAACAAATCGGGTTCCGCGGGCCAACCGCTCTAAGCACGATGTCGGCCAGCGATAATCTCAGTCAGCAAAACGACCGGAAAATCTGGCGAAATCAAGGTGCCCGGTCGCAATTCTAACGGCGCGCGGTCCGCTCGGCCAAGCGGCCCCGCATCCAAGTTGCGACGAATTGAGCCGATGTGGAAAGTGATCCAGCCTCGTTAGTGGACGAGTTTACGCAGACACAAACCGATCGTATGAGAACTGTGGAAAACCGGTGCAGCGCCCGCGAGCACGTGCCCGGGTGAGCCCTCCAGGCAGCCAAATCGCGCTTAACTGATTCGCGTTGCGCCATGACCGCCCTCGCTCTGCGACCTCATCGCCGGAACGCCCAAAATCGAACCATAATGGGTTGTTGCACGGCACAACTTGCCTATAGTGCCGCGCGCATGAAACGATCGGAAGGAAGACACATGACGAGCACGGCGACCCCACCCGCAACCGGCAAGGCGGGCAGCATCAAGAAGGTCGTGCTGGCATATTCAGGGGGCCTCGACACGTCGATCATCCTGAAATGGCTTCAGGAAACCTATTCCTGCGAAGTCGTGACCTTCACTGCCGACTTAGGCCAGGGCGAAGAGTTGGCCCCCGCCCGCAAGAAGGCCGAGATGTTGGGTATCAAGCCCGAAAACATCTTCATCGAAGACCTGCGCGAAGAGTTCGTGGCGAACTACGTCTTCCCGATGTTCCGCGCCAACGCGCTGTACGAAGGCATCTACCTCCTCGGAACCTCGATCGCCCGCCCCCTCATCTCTAAGGCCCAGATCGACATCGCCCGCAAAGTCGGCGCCGACGCGGTCTGCCATGGCGCAACCGGCAAGGGCAACGATCAGGTCCGCTTCGAGCTGAGCTACTACGCCCTCGAACCCGGAATCAAGATCATCGCACCCTGGCGCGAATGGCACTTCAAGGGCCGCGAAGACCTGCTCGAATTCGCCCGCCAGAATCAAATCCCGGTCGCCAAGGACAAGGAAGGCGAATCGCCCTTCTCGGTCGACGCTAACCTGCTGCACTCTTCCTCCGAAGGTAAAGTCCTCGAAGACCCGGCGGTGAAAGCCCCCGAGATGGTCTACCAGCGCACGATCTCGCCCACCGCTGCGCCCGACAAAGTCACCACGATCAAGATCGGCTTCATGAAGGGCGATGCCGTCAGCCTCAACGGCAAGAAGCTGTCACCGGCCACCCTGCTCGCCGCCTTGAACGACTACGGCCGCGACAACGGCATTGGCCGGATCGACCTCGTCGAAAACCGCTTTGTCGGCATGAAATCGCGCGGCGTATATGAAACCCCAGGCGGCACAATCCTGCTCGCCGCCCACCGCGCCATCGAAAGCATCACCCTCGATCGCGGCGCGATGCACCTTAAAGACGAGATCATGCCGCGTTACGCCGAACTGATCTATTACGGCTTCTGGTTCTCGCCCGAACGCGAAATGCTTCAAGCCCTGATCGACAAATCGCAAGAGCACGTCGAAGGCGAAGTCACGCTTGAACTCTACAAGGGCAACGTCATGACGGTTGGCCGCGAGAGCGCCAAATCGCTCTACTCCCCAACCCTCGTCACCTTCGAAGACGACAAGGGCGCCTACGACCAGAAGGACGCTGCCGGCTTCATCAAGCTTAACGCCCTCCGCCTCCGCACCCTCGGCGCCCGCAGCCGCAAGAGCTGATCACCTCAAGGCTCGTCCCTTGATAAGGACATCCATTGTAAAAGGACAAGCCCGTTTCCTTTCCCGAGCCGGATCGCTATTAGAAGCTGGTGGGGTAGTCATCGGGTAGGGAACAGGCATGCATACGCGTATCGAGCTTGGCAGCATTGCGGGCGTGCCCATCTACCTCGATATGTTCTTCCTCTTGATCCTGTTCATTTTTTCCAGCGACTACTTTACGTCCGGCAACAGCCAGATGATGTCGCTGGGCCTGCTGATCATCGCCGGCATGATGGGCTCGATCCTGCTCCACGAGTTTGGCCACGGCATCGTCGCCCACCTGTTCAAAGTCCGCATCGGCCACATCGATCTGACCGGCCTCGGCGGCATCATCCATTTCGCCAGTTCCCTCCCCCGCGGCGGCTTTAAGTGCGCCGCGATCTTTCTGGCAGGCCCCGCCGTCAATTTCCTTCTTTCGCTCGGTCTCGGTCAGCTCGCAACCGTTGCCGTGCACGGCGGTAAGCCTCTCGTCGCCCAGCTCTTGTTCCAGCTCGCCTCGATCAACTTCTTCTACGCGCTATTCAATCTACTACCAGCCTATCCCCTTGACGGCGGCCACACCCTTGAGGCGCTGCTCGGCAAGATCGTAAGCGCCACGTGGGCCCAGCGTATCGTTGCCGTGCTCGGGTTGGTCGTCGCCGCCGTTCTTGTGATCACGTCGATCCCCTCCTTTCCACGCTCCATCTTCATGCTGATGTTCGCATTCTTCCTGATCGAGTTGAACTACATCGCCTTCAAACAGGTCGGCGGTTTCGGCCGCCGCCGCTGACGCTCACTTTGGACTGTACCGTCTCGGACCCGTCAGCACGGAGCAGCCTGCGCACATGACCCGTCATCGCATCAAAAAGACGCTCAATCGTGCCTATCTCATGCTGGCGCTAGTGCTGCTCGTATCGTTCGCGGCCAAGATGGCAACCCACATTCCCGGCGTATCCAACTCGCCGCTCGATGCCATCGCCAAGGACGTCTACGAATACCTGAAGGACATGGCGCTGGTGTTCGTCACGGTCGTCGCCGCTTACTTGGCCAACGTGTTCCAGAAGCGCTCGAAATTCGTAGAAAGCCTCGAAGAGGAATGGCGCAACATCGTCCGCACCAAATCGGTGCTCTACAGCTATTTCGAAAAGCCCTACCCGACCTCGGATGACCACATCGCAGCTTTCGCGCGCGTCAGCGAAACCATCGACACGATGCGCATCGTCTATCGCAACGCAGGCGAGACCAAGACCCTGGTCGGCCTCTACCCGTACGCCCCGCTCCACGACATGCGGCGCGCCTTGCAGGCAATGGACCCGCGCATCAAGACCAGCGTCACGCCAGCCGAACGCAAGCTTGCCCAGGATAGCATTCTGCAATGCTTCTACGCGTTGCGCGAAAATTTCCTGGAAGAGTTGGACCTCGAAGAGCCGCACCATCCGCTGCTGATCTCGGGCGGCCGCCGTTTGAAAACAGCAGGTCAAGCCGTCCGGGCCACGACGCGCCAGAACCGCCAGCGCGAAGCCCAAAACAAAAGCGCCTCAGCTAATCCGGAAGTCGATGCGCACTTGGGCCGCCTCTGGGCCGCCGAGCAATCGAAGTCCGCACCCAAGGCACCCCAGCCCGGAAAATCCTAAGCCCGCATGGGCGACGTGTAGACCGGGGCGGCCCGCATGGACACTTGTCTGATGACGTTGCGCGGAGCTTCCAGCGCCACGTACGCTGCGTTGATCCGGCGTGACATCGCCTGGAGATAGTCGCGCACTTCCGGCGGGAGATCGACGCTCGCATACCGGTCCGCATGATACGTCTTGGCAAGCCGCAGATAAGCGTGGCGCACATCGTCCCAAGCCGCATCGGCCTTGAGCCCAAGCGCCGCATAAGGATCGAACGCCCCCTCGGCCGGCTTACGCGCATTGAGGCCATTCGCCGAGCCGACCACGAGCAGCTTGACCGAGCGGATGGCCTGTTTCGAGATGAAGCGCCGCTCGCCCCCGAACGGCTCGAATTCAAAGAACTGACTCTCGCCGTTGAGTACGTCGCTGAATGCCCGTGCCGCCGAAATCAAGAATTGCCCCGTGAGGATTTCCCCGTCGTCCAAGGTAAGCTCGGCCGGGATCGCGCTTTGATGCTGCGAGTTCGCGCCATTATCGACTCTGTTGCGCTCAAACATGCAAGGCTCCCCGTGTTCCAAATCAAGACGGCGGCAAGACCGGCCACCCGTGTTGATCGAGAATTTGCAAGGACCTAGCCAATGTTCATGAACGCTTCCGCTTAACCAAGTCCGG
>JANLYB010000041.1:0-7513 GCA_031365425.1 Hyphomicrobiaceae bacterium | reverse complement strand
AGGAATGCCGCCGCCGAGTGTCCATAGCATACCGGTGCCGGCCCAGATCATACACTCCAGCGCGCCTCTTCGATCGAGTTCTGGGCCGCCCTCGTATCCGTTTTTGCTCTTCGACATGACGAGTTCCTTTCAAGAAAAGCCAAAAGGTTGGGTAACACTGGAATATTGGTGGCGACTCTGGATAAGCGGACGATTTTCCGCTCCGCAAATCATCTGTGGCCGCCTTCTAAGGATTTGATCGTGGCCAACGGTGTCGTGGGTTGTCGGCTGGGTCCGCGCCAAGAGGCGTCTCAATCATCGTCACCGGCCGAAGCAGCGACATTCGTCGATCAGCTCGATATTTAGGGCTGGCCTGGACTTCAGTTTCCCGATTCAAATGCCCGCTGAGCCCAGGCGGGATAGCTATCGTACATGCCTGTTGGGCTCGACTCGGGCTTGTTATTTGGAGCCGCCTGAGCGGCGCTAGCCATGTTGACGGACAGCAATAATACGGCAAACAATCTTGGCATTCCACATCTCCATTTCATGTATTTGCGCGTCGCAGTGTCATTCGCGTGCTTAGGGAAACCGCTTTAATTGTCGTTGAGAACTCGACCGGAAATAGATACTCCGGTATCAAATACTCCGGTATCAATGTGGGGCGGAGAAGTTGGCGGTTGGCGCAGATCGCGGGACTGACCGGCCCCGAACAGGTCATGATTGAATTCGCCTTGTGATAGAGCAAAAGCCGACATGATAAGTGCGGCGGCGATGGCGGCTTTCATTTTATGGCTCCGAGGCTGCGTAGACTTCGATGACCTGACGAGTTGGGTCATGCAAGGAAGGACCTAGGTTCGTCGCATTTCATTCCGCGCATCACCACGATGTGATCGGTCAGAAGAAAAGCGGCTGCGGCGGCGTTGGTCACCCTCCTCGGCTCGTAGCGAGGCGAATGACGGGCCAGTGGAGGCGACTTCGGCGGATGCCTAACCCGATGATGGAGGAGATGTGGATGGTCGCTGGGACGAGCGAACCTTCCACTGCTTCGCAGCCACCAGGAGTGCGATCTGGGTCACAACCATCGCTGGATAGGCCAGTGCCGCATGAAACGAGAGGCTCGGTAGTCCGCTCAAGAGCAGCACATCATTGCCGCCGGGAATGATCGTCGCGGCGATCCCCATGATGACGCCTCCCACCAGCGATCGCCCGATTTGAGGAACGCTCACGGGCCGCCATGCGAAACGGCCACCCGTTAGGGCAGAAAAAACGCCGCCAGCCACGAGCGCCAAAGGGCCGACGATGGTCACCACGTCAAAACTCCCCGGGCGGCCGAACGCGATATTGCCGGCTTGCCGCAAGAAGGTTGGATACGACCAGGGGCCGCCGCCAGCGAAAAGCGCTCCGCCAAGGATGCCGATAATCATCATGGCCATGGAAGTTCGCCAACGCGCCGCACGCAAGGCTCGGCTGAAACCAAGACCCGCGCGGTGATAGCTCCGCACGATGTTGATCAGCGCAGTCATGACCGCGATCGCCGCCACCAGCAGCAATACAAATGCGGCCAAGCTAGGCTCGTGCAAAGGTGAGGCCGTTGGGTTCGCGTGCCATAGCGGCAGCCCCAGCGTTCCGGCGAGCCCGGCGCCGATTGCAATGCCCGGTAGGGCCATGGCGAACGACACGTTGCCGGAGAGCACGCGCGACGCGGTGCCGAATACGCAGGCTCCATTGATGATGGTGCCGAGGCCGTAGAGCGCGCCGCCTGCCAAGGCCAAGGCGGCCCCCACTTGGGATGTACCGAGCGTGAAACTGCCGAGGATGAAACGGCCGGGCGCCAGCCATGCCAGCGGCACGATCACCACGAGCGCCCACAGCGACGCAGTGACGAAGGCCACGAGCCGGGAGGCTCGCCCTGTCTCGACGATCTGCCGGGCGGCAAGGACGCCACACACGCTGCCGCGCTGCGTGGCAAACCCAAAGCCGAAGGCAAGAATTGCGACAACGAGGTATAGTAGGTCATGGGGCATGCGCGCTATCTTCGGCCTCGCGGCACGCGTGGGCAAGGCCGCCGTTGTCAGATGGCTGTCGTCCGATGCGGCAGAGTTCAGCGGTCGTGAACCGCGGCTCATCTGACCGAACATAGTATTCGACCTCCCGCGCCATCGCGAAAAAAAGGTCTCAGGTAAACGACTTTTTTGCGATGGCGACTTCAGGCCGTACGCCTGTTCCACTCGGAGAGCGGCACCCAGCCCCATTCGGGCCGGGGGTGGGTGTCGAGCATTAAAATATATTCCAACGAATGCCTGTCAGGGTCGTCGAAAAACACGCTGGCAGCCGGCATCCAACCGATGACCACCGGCTCATCAATCGGGTCGCCGCTGCCGTTCTGCGGTGTGATCCCAATGGCACGCAGCCTCTCAACTGATTGAGTGACGCTGTCGAGACTCACGTCGAACGCGACGTGCAGCCTCATTTGCATGGGTGATGAGTGAATTGACCAGAGTCCGAGCATCGATTGGCTAGGTTGTCCCAACCAAAAGAATGCCGCGTGTCGCTGCCGAACTTCATGTGCCAGTTCCAGACCGATTATATCCCGGTAGAACGCGATCGAGCGATCGAGGTCGGACACCGTCAGGTGCGCTTCGAACAGTCCTTTGATTGGAACCACCGCCATTGACGATCCATCTGGCTGTACGATCGGAACACGAGCAGCATAGCATGCCAACAAGCGCCGCCAATGACCGCAACGGGTCGTGGGCTGTCATCGTCACGGCCCCGGGCCGTTTCCGCAGCGCCTCAACAAGCCGACGATCCAGGCGATTTTGGTGTTATCGTCCGCTTGCCCCCTGGGAGCGAGTGTTGCGTGAACGTGGGGCAACCGACGTCATGGGCCATGTGTGGACGGCTCCGGGTTGTCAAGGGGTTCTAGCTCGCTGAAGCGTTGGTCGTAGCAGCCATGTGTTCGGCCTTTGAGTGCGGCTCACATGACCGCTGGCCATAATGCCTTCCGCAGACCAGGTCCCGGTCAAAAGCTCGCATTCGACAATGCTGTGGCCCAAGTGGGTTGTCCTAATCACCGGATCGACCGGTTCTGCATTACGTGCTGTCAGCCCTTTCCAACCGTCACTTCACGCCGTTGCCGGCGCGATCACGTTCAACGTCGCGCAGCCCTACCGGGCGAGTGCGACGGGTTCCTTGTAACTCGTGCCTTTTACCATCATGGCCCACGCCATGCGCGCGATCTTGTTCGCCAGAGCGATCGCCGCGACCTTGGTTGGGCGCCGTTCGAGCAGTTTGGCGAGCCAAGGCCGGGACTTCGTGCCGTGGATTTTTGCGTATCGAATGACGGAAAGCGCTGCGGCGCAGAATAGTGAGTGCAAATATCGATCGCCTTGCTTGGTGATACTGCCGAGCCTCGAGGCCGGCGGGTATCTCTTGGGCGAGCTTGGGCTGGCAGGGTTGTGTGAACGGTGCCTTGAGCATACAGTTATATTTAGGTAAGGGGGCGTTGAATTCAACGGAACTTTGCCCGCTAAGCGGCGTTGCCGCGGGGAAGATTTCAGGCAGGAGCATGGTCATCCAGTAGTGAGTAACTAGCCAGCCCCGCTTGGGAGTATCGTCACATGGAGCTATTGGTAAAAGCCGTCGCTCAACTCGAATTTCTCGCCAGGGAAGCACGAGCAACCGGCCACCAAGGGGCCCTTCAAACCCTGATCACTGCCCAAAACGTCGTTTTGCGCCGCATGCTCGTCATCTCAAAATCTAATGCGCTGCAGGGGCTGCCGCCTAAGCGGCAACGCCCAAAATTCAAGGTTGTGGGTTGAGAGACGGCCCGTGACGATCCGCGAGCGATATCTAATCCCCGTTCACCATCTTGCAGATCGCCTCCGCGATGGCGCGGCATTCGGCCAGTGTGGGCCTTCCGTCTCCAGGGCGGTCGCACTTGTAGAGATAGGTCAGCGCCCGCCAGTTGGCGTCCTGAACCTTCATCCCGCCCGGCATTTCCACAGCCTCCCACGGAGGCGGGAAGCGGTCGCGGATCGATTGGGGTTTGGCTGGCTCGTCCTGCATAAGATTTGCATAATTTCCGTTGATTTGGGAAGGCAGGCGAAAAGGCTTTTCCATGCACCAAGTCAACCGGTTTGCAGAAGACGCCGCCTCAGATAAAGCCGTTTCCGTTTTTCGGTTTGTGGCTGTTGAGAGGGGCAGGTGCGGTGCCCAGCTCGTGCCATGCTGAGCCAAAGCAGGAGGATGGTTTGTAATTGACGATCAGGTATTTCAATAGACCATCAAGCGCACAAGCAGCGCCTTATTGTTTTTGTGAAGTGATAGGAATCTACGGAACCATCGAAGAAGGGCGCTTTGCAGCTAAACATGAAACTGAACTTCCCTCGATGGGGGCTCATTCGTTCCAAATTGAGTATGAGGAACGCGTGATCGAGACCTGGGTTCGATCTGATCATGGGTGGACACTTGACTATGCCTAAAGGCCCTTAGGTTAGGAGCGCCCGCGGACGTCCCTAATCGCCCATACCGGCAAGTGTCAAATTGGAACTAATGCGACTTCTGAGCGAGCGCGCAGCAACGCTCAACGCATTGTTCGCCGTTAAGCGCTAACGACTATCCCAATTGCAAAAAATCGCCCCGCCGCTCCCCATGGGTTCGGGATCGGCGAGGCTAGGCCGGACGCTGGTGAGGGGGAGCGTCCGTATTACGCGTCGTCCCGGCGCGTAATGGCAATTTGAAAACGCGCAAGGAACTGATGGGTTCCTTTACCATTTGCGCATTGCCTCAGCAGTGGCTGGTAATGGTTCCATGTGGTCAATTGAAATGTCACGTGAGCATGTGCACCCGCAGATACGTCCCATTCGAATTTTGTTCTAATTTCTTGCGGTCGAGGAGGGTGATCTGACCTCGCTTTTGATCAATTAGTCCTGCCAGATCGAGAGTTTTGAGCGCCTCGGTCACGCCGGCCCGTCTCACCCCCAGCATCAACCCCAAAAACTCGTGGGTCAGACTGAGTTTGGGACTTCCAACTCTGTCCGACGCCATCAAAAGCCAGCGACAAAGCCGTGCGTCAATCTTGCTCCGTCCGTTGGCTAGGGCAGTGCTTATGGTTTGCGCCAAATAGTGATGAAGACTTGTGAGCAATACCCGGTGGAGGCTCACGCTCGCGTCGATACAGGCGCGCAAGCGCGCGGCCTCAATCCGATGGCCGTTCCCCGCCACCTGCATGTACGTATCGTTCAAAACGGGGTCATCGTTCCCCAGTACGAAAGAATAGCCGCTCATGCCTTCCCGGCCAAAGAGCCCAACTTCAAGCGGATGAGTGCCCGGGGCGACAACGGAAGCCGTGCCCGATTCCAGAAAATAAACGTGCGTCACGCGCCGTCTCCGTATCTCCAACTGGTATCGGAGCGGCATCGGCAACGGTTCGAGGTGGGGAATCAACAGCTGCGCGTTCAACGTCGCCATAAACGCAAAAAAGCGCCCCGCCCGATCCCCGGTGCGCGGGATCGGCGGGGCTGGACCGGACGCTGGGGGGAAGCGTCCGTATCACGCGCCTTCGGCCGGGCGCGTAATGGCAAAAACGACTGCCGCTAATGCATCAGCGCGGCGATGGGAACAATGAGAGTCACGTCACCCTCTTCACCGAGGATATCCAATTGGCAAGATCTCAGCGGCAAGCCCAACTCAAACATGTCTCCCAACATGTCTTTTATGGCTTCGACTGCGATGTCCCTGACAGATTGCAAGTCGATGTAATCACCGAGTTCAATAGCTTCGACGTTCTTATTGGGAATACGAATGTTAACAGAGTAATGCGGCATGGACCGGCCCTCCCAATTTGCCGTACAACGCGCGAGCAAATGTTGGGTTCCGTCGACCTAAAGCGAAAAAAACGCCCCGCCGGGTCCGGGGGGTGTGGACTTCCCCCGCAAAAGTGGAGGGCTTTTCTGATAGTTTGAAAAGATCAGGGGAGCACTATGGTCAAAAAGTCGAGCATCCAACGACGGGATTACGATGACGCCTTTAGGCGGGAAGCATTACGCATTTTGGCCAGTAGTGGCCGGACGGTCGCAGAGGTGGCGAAGGACTTAGGGATTGGCCGGTCGTCACTCAGCAAGTGGAAGTCGCACTTCAAGGAGGCGGAGCTTCTGGCCGGCCCGCATGATGATGTTCAGAAAGAATTGGCCCGGCTGCGTCGTGAAAATGAATTACTTCGTGCAGAGAGAGATTTGCTAAAAAAAGCGACCGCGTTCTTTGCCAAGGAATCAAGTCGATGAGGTTTGCCCTGATCGATGCAAGGAATGCCGATACGCCGGCTCAAACGGCATGTGCCGTTCTGGGCGTCAGCGCGAGTGGCTACTACGCTTGGAAAAGTCGCAAAGCTAGTCCGCGGCAACGGCGTGACCTAGTCCTGCTGGCACATATTCGGTCGCAATTTTCGACGTCGAACGAAACCTACGGAAGCCCTCGGATGCACGTCGAGCTAAACGAAGATGGCGTGCCTGTCGGCCGCCATCGGGTGGCGCGGATCATGCGCGATAACGATCTGAAAGCGCGACAGAAAACGCGCTTCAAGAAGACAACGGACAGCGATCACGGCGGCCCTGTTGCCGTTAATGTTCTCGATCAGGACTTTGCCACCGTTGGGCCCAACGAAAAATGGGGCGTCGATATCTCGTACGTTTGGACGGCGGAAGGCTGGCTCTATCTGGCGATCGTCCTGGATCTTTTCTCGCGTCGCATTGTTGGCTGGGCGATGAGCGATAGGATGAAAAGGGGCTTAGCAATGGAAGCGCTGCAGAGAGCCCTCACCTTACGTGGACCCAAGCCTGGCCTCATCCATCATTCCGACCGTGGCAGTCAATATTGCTCAGCCGACTACCAAAAGCTCGTTCAGCGCCACGGCCTCGTCGCGTCGATGAGCGGGCGCGGCAACTGCTATGACAACGCCATGGTCGAGACCGTCTTCAAGACGATCAAAACAGAGCTGATCTGGCGCACGGCCTACGCCTCACGCTGGCAGGCAAGCAACGCCATTGGCCAATACATCGAAGGCTTCTATAACCCTCGCAGGCGGCATTCGAGCCTGGGCTACATGAGCCCGGCCACTTTCGAGATGACGTTCCACGCGAACAAAAAGCAAGAGGCAGCGGCTCTCCACTAAATCCGGGGAGGTCCAAACCCTACGTCTATGCTGAATGGAAGGAGTGCCGCGCCGGGCTCGATTATCACGTCGAGGTCGAGAAGCATTACTACTCGGTGCCGCACGGCCTCTTGCGCGAGAAGCTTTGGGTGAGGATTACCGCCCGCACCGTCGAAGTGTTCCAGCGCGGCAAGCGTGTTGCGGCGCACGTGCGGTCGTCATCCAACCGACGCCATACGACCGTGCACGAACACATGCCGTCGAGCCACCAGCGCTATGGCGACTGGACGCCGGAACGCATCCAACTGCAGGCCAACGAGGTCGGCCCCAAAACCTCCGCGCTGATCGAAATCATCCTGCGTGAGAAGACCCACCCCGAGCAGG
>JANLYB010000021.1:0-5123 GCA_031365425.1 Hyphomicrobiaceae bacterium | reverse complement strand
CTTGCGGGGCGTTCGACTTGCATGTGTTAGGCCTGCCGCCAGCGTTCGTTCTGAGCCAGGATCAAACTCTCAATTTGAAATGTTTGATTCTGGTTTTTTATCGGCTCGGAAGTTCATTCCAAGCATACTGCGAAGCATTTCTATTCACACAGACGCTCATCACCACCGGTTGCCCGGCAGGTTGCGCGTCGGTGAAAGTATCAGAACCGCAGTGCCAGAGTCTGTTGCGACCGTATGACCATCGCTGGTCAGGGACGATCCGCCAGGACCCCGCCGCCTGCGTTTCTCTTCCTTCAAATTCAATTGTCAAAGAGCAAAGTCAAACCGCCACCACCCAAAGGCCTGACGATACCGAACAGAAATCCATCCAGCGCCGTAGCTGGCCGCGAAAGACAACAAATTCTCATCCGGCTGATTGGCCGTTTGAGAACCAGAAGAAGATCGAAGATTGGACACCCTGCCGGGCAAGCGCAACACCTCAGTGCCGCGCCGATGAACTGAATAAACAATATCACAGCGCCCGTGTCAACGCTTGTTTCACAAAAACGTCCGATTCCTTCCAGGAGTCAAACTAAGCGTTTGATTGACCAGCGTAAATTGTGGATAATTTTTTGATGACACGGGCCAGAATCGCGTCGCTGAAAGCTGAAATATCTGCGGAATGATGCATTGCGAGATTGCAACGCACCATCCGGGCCGCAGAATCACCTTTGGTTTGGGTCTCGCTGGCTCCACGTCTGGCCTTGGTTCAGCCTCGATTCACGAGCCTAGCTCAGCCAACGGCTGCTTGGCCCATGTTCGATCTTACTGGCGACGTCGCCGGGCCTCGTCGTATATAGGTGCGTCCGCGGCGTTAATTATTTGCGACTCCAAACTTGCCGGGCGGGCGGGCACTTCAGGGGAATGGGTGTTCGTGGTCGACAGGCGAAGCATACCGAGCCAGGTCAGGCGCCGTTCCGTTCCGGCGGCTGAGCGCCCCCGCGGGTTGCCGCATGTCTATCGCGGCGGCTCGCGCAGCGGCCGAAAGGCTAACTTCGAAAACGACTATGGATTTGGTTCAGGAGGTGGCAGGTTTCGCTGGCTCCTAAGTACGTGCCTTGCAGGTGGCGTCGGCGCGATCGCTATTCTCGTCGTCATCTACGGATCAACGGATCGAAGCGACCACGGCGGGTTGATCCCCGCTTTGAAAAGGATGCGGGATGGAAAGGCTGAGTCGGCTTTGCTGTTGCGCCAAACCGATGGTCTCAAATGGGCGGTGCCTAAGGCGGACAAGCTGCAGACGACCACGGGTGCCTTGTCAACGCGGTTCGTGATCCACGAGTCCCTCAAGGTGAAAAAGGCCAACCGCGAATATATTCATGCGAAGCCGTATGCGCGGATCGTGGCGCGTCTCGCGCCGGTCTCGCAGGAGTATGCCGACGTTATTCCGCCGTTCAATCCGTTCAAGCTCTATGCGACCGAAGGCGGGACGCAAACCCGGTCGGCGACGGGAGACGGCGTGGTCAGCAACGACGTGTCGATCAAGGTGGTGGAACTACTCGGCGGTATCTTGCCGGGCGAAGATGGCCAGGAACTCGATGCCCAGGAAGTAAGTGACCTCGTCACGCGCGGGCGCGACACGCCGTCTGCCGAACAGGCGCCGGTGCCTGACGTGGCGGCCGCACAGCCCAGCGCAGGCGGGGCTGCGGCACTGGCAGACGACAAAAAGCGGCGGCTCGCCGAGGAAGCGGTTCCCTACAACACGACGCGGCTCGTCAAGACGAAGTTTGAAACTGATGAGACGCCGGGCGACGATCTTGAAAACCGGCAGATCCGGGTGGTCAAGATCGGTAGGCTTGAATCGCTTGCCAAGGTCTTGCAGCAAGCCGGCGGCGATGCCTGGCAATCCAAGGCGATGGCCGAGACCGCCAAAACCATTATTCCCGACGGGCAGCTCACTGCGGGTCAGGAAGTTCGCATTACCATGGTGCCTTCGCTTACACAGGCGGGCCGCAGCGAACCGGCGCGGTTCAGTGTGTTTTCGGAAGGGCACGATCACAAGGTCACCGTCACGCGCAGCAGTGCGGGTGAATTCGTCGCCAGCGCCACACCGTTCGAAGAACAGATGGCCGACGCCTCGGGTGACGCAAGCCAGCCCCAACTTTCGACGCTGTATTCGAGCTTCTATGCGGCCGGCCTCATTCAAAATATTCCCTCCGAAACGATCCAGCAGATGTTGCGGGTCCATGCCTATGAGACGGATTTCCGGCGCCGTGTGCGCGGCAACGATACGATCGAGATGTTCTTCGATCTGCGCGACGATAGTTCGCCCGACAGCCCGCCTGGCGAGCTGCTGTTTACCGGCATCAGCGGTAGCGGAATCACGGGCCGCTTCTGGCGGTTCCGGACACCGGACGGGGTCGTGGATTTCTACGACGATCAGGGCAACAACGCGAAGAAATTCCTCATGCGTAAGCCGATCCGCAGCGACGACGTGCGCCTGACTTCAGGCTTCGGTTTGCGGTTCCATCCGCTGTTCAATGACCGGCGCATGCACACTGGGATCGACTGGTCGGGGCCGGTTGGGACGCCAATCGTTGCGGCCGGCAGCGGCGTTATCGAGGAGGCGCTCTACAAGGGCGGCAATGGCAAATACGTGCGTATACGGCACGCGAACGGATACCAGACCGCCTACAGCCACATGAGCAATTTTGCACGCGGAATCGAGGCCGGTGCGAAGGTCCGCCAGGGTCAGGTCATCGGATTCATCGGCATGACGGGTTACTCGACTGGGCCGCATTTGCACTTCGAAATCCTCGTGAACAGCAGGTTCGTCGATCCGCTGTCGATCCAGGTACCGCGCGAACGGCAATTAAGCGGCAAGCAGCTCGCCGATTTCCAGAAGGAGCGGGGCCGGATCGACGAATTGATGCGTCGGCCGCCTGTCATGACGCAGGTGAAGTAAGACCGGCGCTGCGTCAGTATGCGTCGCGACCGGCGCTGCGAAGGCGTTTGATGTTAACCAAGTTGCCAGTGCATCGTGGCGGTGTGACGTCAGGCGCATTAGTGCGCTGTCTTGGTAAATACGTCTTGGAGTGTATGATGTCGAAAACCTGTGTCCTTGCCAGCCTGAGCGCGATCGCCATCGTCGCGATGCCCATAACGACCGCTTGGGCCTTCCATCCGTTTGACGAGACGGCTGGTTATCAGATGCCGGATTGGTCGAAGCGTAAGGCTGCCAAGGCGACCCCTCTTGGCAAGCCCGCCACCCCGGCCACTCAGAACCAAGCAAGCTCATTCTTTGGGAGCGACGACGAAGAAGACCAAGCGGTCAAGCCGCAGCGCGCGGCAAAGTCCGCAACGGCGCAAAATCCGCCGGTGCTTGATGGCGGTGGCCGTCCAGCGATTTCAGCTGTTGAGCCGCCGGTCGTTTCCTTCGCCAGCTCCGGCGCGGGATCAATCGTCATCGATACGAACGGACGCGCACTCTACTACACACTGTCGGCAACGACGGCATATCGTTACCCGATTTCGGTTGGGCGCGAAGGCTTTACGTGGACGGGGACGGAAAAGATCAGCCGGGTCGCATCGTGGCCGGACTGGCATCCGCCTGCCGAAATGAAGGAGCGGCAGCCGAACCTTCCTGACGTCATGACCGGGGGGGTTCGCAATCCGCTCGGGGCGAAGGCGCTTTATCTGGGCAATTCGCTTTACCGAATCCACGGAACGAACGACGTGAAGTCGATCGGACAGGCCGCCTCGTCGGGCTGCTTCCGCATGATGAACGGCAACGTCATCCACCTCGCCGGATTGGCGGGCGTCGGCACCACGGTTCGGGTCGTGCACAAGCTGCCGGCCAACGTCGCGGGCAACGAAAATGGAAACGGAAACGGCGGCAAGCGGTCTGCCCGAGTTGCCGCCGCCGTACGCGCCAATTAGGCCGCCGATTTTACCGGCCAGCCGTTGATCGTCAGGGAGCCGTCACGGACGGAGACATGAACCGTGTCGCCGTCTTTGATGCCGCCGGACAGGATCTGTTCGGCCATGGGGTCCTGGATCTGCTTTTGGATCACGCGCTTTAACGGGCGTGCGCCATAAGCCGGATCGTAGCCGCGATTGGCGACCCAGGTGCGGGCGACGTCGTCCAAGTCGACCGTGATCTTGCGTTCGGTGAGCAGCTTGGCGAGACGGGCCATCTGGATATCGACGATCTGGGCCATATCCGCGCGCTGGAGGCGATGGAACAGGATGATTTCGTCCAGACGGTTCAAGAACTCCGGACGGAACCGCGCCCGGACTTCGGCCATGACTTCGTCGCGGACGAGATCAGTCGACTCGCCTTCCTTCTGGGCTACGAGGTATTCCGCTCCGGCGTTCGAGGTCATGATGATCAGCGTGTTCTTGAAGTCGACCGTGCGGCCCTGACCATCGGTCAAGCGTCCGTCGTCCAGCACCTGAAGCAGGACGTTGAACACGTCGGGGTGGGCCTTTTCGATTTCGTCGAACAGGATCACCTGATAGGGGCGGCGGCGAACGGCTTCGGTCAGCACGCCGCCTTCCTCGTAGCCGACGTAGCCTGGTGGCGCACCGATCAGGCGGGCGACCGAATGTTTTTCCATGAACTCGCTCATGTCGATTCTGACCATGGCGGTGTCGTCGTCGAACAAGAACGCGGCCAGCGCCTTGGTCAACTCAGTCTTGCCGACACCGGTGGGGCCTAAGAACATGAACGAGCCAAGCGGGCGATTGGGATCCTGGAGGCCCGCACGCGCGCGGCGGACGGCGGTTGCGACGGCGGTGACGGCTTCGGTCTGGCCCACGACGCGCGCAGCCAAAGCCTTTTCCATCTTGAGGAGTTTGTCGCGTTCGCCTTCCAGCATCCGTTCCATCGGAATTCCGGTCCAGCGCGAGACGACGCCGGCGATGTGGTCAGCGGTGACAGCCTCTTCCACCATGGGGGTCTTGCCGTCGCCCTTTTCCAAGATCGCCAGCTTCTTTTCCAGTTCGGGAATGACGCTGTAGGAAAGTTCACCGGCACGGCCGTATTCGCCGGCGCGCTGCACGCGATCCAACTCCATGCGGCGCTGTTCCAGCTCTTCCTTGAGTTTCTGGGCTTGGCCGAGCTTGCCTTTTTCGCCTTCCCA
>JANLYB010000016.1:0-6490 GCA_031365425.1 Hyphomicrobiaceae bacterium | reverse complement strand
GCTGCGGAGGGATTGGTGCTTGCTGCGCAAGCAGTGGGACTAGTCCCACGCCCAACCGGGAGCACAGCTCCCGGACCCTCAGTCTTTTTGTGACTTGGCTGTGACTTGGGCGGGGCGTTGATCTTGCTGTGCTGCGCCTGTTGGGGGATGGATCGCCGGACCCCACGGATCAAGTCCGACGGCAAGCAAGTCCGGCGATGACAAGGGGAGGGCGGTAAGTGGGAAGTGATGGGCCTTAGCTTTCTTCGGCGCCGGCGCGGACCTTGGGTTCGGTGAGTTCGGGGGCTAGGAGTTCAATGAAGCGGTAGGTGTAGTCGCGCTGGGTGCGGCCACGGCGGACGGCGATGCGGGATACGCTCGAGTCGAACAGGTGGCTGGCGTCGAGCAGGGTGAGGCCTGCGTCGCGGACCGGATCGTAGGCGATCGCCGTGATAATGCCGATGCCAAGGCCAAGTTCGACGTAGGTTTTGATGACGTCGCTGTCGAGGGCTTCGAGAACGATGTCGGGGGAGAGTTCGGCTTTGGCGAAGGTTGCGTCGATGCGGCTGCGGCCGGTGAAGGCTGCGTCGTAGGTGACGATGGGGTGGTCGGCGATGGCTTCCAGAGTCAGCGGGTTGCCGTTGGCGAGGGGGTGCCCTTTGGGGACGATGACGGCGTGGCTCCAGCGGATATAGGGGAAGGTCGCGAGCAGGGGCTCCTGAGCCAGGGTTTCGGTTGCGATGCCGACGTCCGCGGACCCGTTGAGCAGCATGGCTGCGATCTCGCTCGGGTTGGCCTGATGGAGGACGAGGCGGACCTTGGGGTACGCGACGCGGAACTTCGCGATCACCGCCGGGAGCACATAGCGCGCCTGGGTGTGGGTCGTTGCGATGCGGATTTCGCCTTCGTCGCGCTGGCTGAATTGCTCGCCGATGCGCTTGATGTTGCGGGTGTCGGTCAGCATGCGTTCGACGATTGGGATCAATTCGCGGCCGGGTTCGGTGAGGCCGAGCAGGCGCTTGCCTTTGCGCTCGAACAGGGCGATGCCGAGTTCCTCCTCAAGGTCCTTTATGTGTTTGCTGACGCCGGATTGCGAGGTGTTGAGAGCACCTGCAACCTCGGTGAGGTTGAAGTTGTGCTTGACGGTTTCGCCAAGAATGCGGAGCTGCTGGAAGTTCATGCGGTGCCGGGTGCGATCGTTGTTTCAGGTGCTTTGGGGACGCTGGCGGCGGGGAAAATGCGCAGATTGCGGCTGACGAGGCGGACGGATTGGCCGGGGTCCAGGTGCAGGCCGGAGAGTTCGCGCTGGGTCAGTTCGGCGTCGAGGCGCTGGGGTGCGCCGTGCGCGTCTTTGATGCTGACTGCGGTCATTTCCACGCGGGCGATGGCACCCAGGTTCAGGACGCGGTCGACTTTGGCCGCGACGCCGTAGGTGACGTCCGGGTTGGGGATGATGTCCATCTCGTGAGGGCGGGCAAAGGCGATCACGTCCTTGGTGCCGTTCAAGTGGGCCGTCGCACAGGGGATGAGGTCGGCGCCGACGCGGACGCCGCCGGCTTCGACGCGGCCGCGAAATTGGTTGGTGGAGCCAAGGAAGCCCATGACGAAGGGGCTGGCGGGCTGGGAATAAACTTCATTCGAGGTGCCGACCTGTTCGACGCGGCCCTGGTTCATGAGGACGACGCTGTCGGCGAGTTCGAGGGCTTCCTCCTGGTCGTGGGTGACGAAGATCGAGGTGATGTGGAGGTCGTCGTGGAGGCTGCGGAGCCAGCGGCGCAGTTCCTTGCGAACCTTGGCGTCGAGCGCGCCGAAGGGTTCGTCGAGGAGAAGGACGCGAGGTTCGACGGCGAGCGCGCGGGCCAAGGCGATGCGCTGGCGCTGGCCGCCGGAGAGCTGGGCGGGGTAGCGATGTTTGAGCCAGCCGAGTTGGACGAGGTCGAGCAGTTCATCGACGCGCTTCTTGATGACATCGGCGGGCTTGCGCTCCTTGGCGGGGCGGACGTTGAGGCCGAAGGCGACGTTGTCGAAGACGGTCATATGGCGGAACAGGGCATAGTGCTGGAACACGAAGCCGACCTGGCGCTCGCGGACATGTTGCTCGGAGGCGTCTTCGCCTTGCAGCAGGACTTGGCCTTGATCGGCAAATTCGAGGCCGGCGATAATGCGCAGGAGGGTGGTTTTTCCGCAGCCGGAGGGGCCAAGCAGAGCCACGAGCTTGCCGTCGGGGAAGTCGAGGGACACGTTGTCGAGGGCTTTGAAGTTGCCGAACGACTTGGTGATGTTTTTGACTTCGATGCTCATGGCGCGGGTTCGACTTTCAACGATCGGGCAGCTTGCCATTCCACATAGGTCTTGATGGCGAGGGTTACGAGGGCCAGCATGGCGAGCAACGAGGCAACGGCAAAGGCTGCTGCGAAATTGTATTCGTTATAGAGGATTTCGACGTGGAGCGGCAGGGTTGTGGTCTGGCCGCGGATGTGGCCGGATACTACGGAGACCGCGCCGAACTCGCCCATGGCGCGGGCGTTACAGAGGATGACGCCGTAGAGCAGGCCCCATTTGATGTTGGGGAGCGTGACTTGACGGAAGGTTTGCCAGCCGGTTGCACCCAGGACGAGGGCGGCCTCTTCTTCCTCGCGGCCTTGGGCTTCCATGAGGGGGATCAGTTCGCGGGCGATGAAGGGGACGGTGACGAAGATGGTCGCCAGGATAATGCCGGGGACGGCGAACAGTATCTTGATGTCGTGGGCGGCAAGCCAGGGGCCGAACCAGCCTTGGGCACCAAACACGAGCACATAGGCGAGGCCTGCGATGACGGGGGAGACCGAGAACGGCAGGTCGATGAAGGTAGTCAACAGTTGTTTGCCGGTGAACTCGAACTTGGCGACGGCCCAGGCGGCAGCGATCCCGAACGCAAGGTTGAGCGGGAGCGAGATGGCGGCGGCGAGCAGCGTCAGGCGGATGGCCGATTGGGCGTCGGGATCGGATAGGGCGGTGATGTAGGTGCCCCAGCCTTTGCGCAGCGCTTCGACGAAGACGGCGATGAAGGGCAGCAGCAGGAACAGGGTAAAGAAGGTCAGCGAAATCGCGATGATGGTCCACTTGAGCCAAGCGGGTTCGCGCGTCGCGGGGCGGGATTCGTATTTGGAAGCCATATGCGTCAGCCTCCCTTGCCGGTGCGTTTGGAGGTCCAGGCTTGCAGAGCGTTGATGACGAACAGCAGGATGAAGGACACGACGAGCATGACGACGGCGATGGCCGTGGCGCCGGCAACGTCGAATTGTTCGAGCTTGGTGATGATGATGAGCGGGGTGATTTCGGAGACGAGCGGGATGTTGCCGGCGATGAAGATTACCGAGCCGTATTCGCCGACGCCGCGGGCGAAGGCTAACGCGATGCCGGTCAGGAGGGCGGGATAGAGGGCCGGGAAGACAACGTGGCGGAAGGCCTGCAAGCGGTTGGCACCCAGGCTGGCGGCGGCTTCCTCGTATTCGACATCGAGGTCTTCGAGGACCGGTTGGACGGTGCGGACGATGAACGGCAGGCCGATAAAGACGAGGGCGACGAGGACGCCGAGCGGGGTGAAGGCGACCTTGATGCCGAGCGGTTCGAGGTATTGGCCAAGCCAGCCGTTCTTGGCGTAGAGCGCGGTGAGCGAGATGCCGGCGACGGCCGTCGGCAGGGCGAAGGGCAGGTCGATCAAGGCATCAACGAGCTTGCGGCCGGGGAAGGTGTAGCGCACGAGCGTCCAGGCGAGCATGAGGCCGAAGACGGCGTTGATGGCGGCGGCGAGCAGGGCCGCGCCGAAGCTGAGGCGGTAGGAGGCCATGGCGGACGGGGCGGTGATCGCGGTCCAGAATTGGGGCCACGTCAGGGTAGCTGTTTTGAGGAAGACGGCTGACAGCGGGATCAGGACGATGAGGGAGAGGTAGGCGATGGTGTAGCCGAGGGCGAGCGGGAAGCCGGGCAGGACGCGGCGGTTACGCGGGCGTGAGACAGGAATGGCAACGGCGGTGGTCATTGGTTAGTCCTTTCGCCGTGGGAGCGTGGGTTGGCGCAGCGTAACCCAACGGATGGGGGCGAATCGAGGCCAAGTTGTTGAGTTTCGGCGCAAGGGCGCCTAACCCAACCTTACATGGTTGGATCACGGGTGTTGCGACACTGCGCATTCTATTTAAGCCCGCCCCTTTTAACACCCCCACCCCTAACCCCTCCCCGCAGGGGGGAGGGTTAGCCTCATGAGCGTGTTTTTACCGAAAAGAGCGGAATAATCGGGTTACCGCTTGACGATGATCTGGTCGTAGATACCGCCGTCGGCGAAGTGTTCGGCGTTTACTTTTTTCCATTCGCCGAGCAGTTTTTCAACCTGGAAGGTTTTGATCTCGGGGTATTTGGTGGCGCTGGCTTTGAAGGCGGCTTCATCGCGAGGGCGGAAGTAGTGCTTGGCGATGATGGTCTGGCCTTCCGCCGAAAACAGGAAGTTCAGGTAGGCCTCGGCGGCTTTGCGGCTGCCCTTCTTGTCGACGACTTTGTCGACGACGGCGACCGGGGGGGCGGCTTCGATGCTCATTGAGGGGTAGACGACATCGAACTGGTCAGCGCCGACTTCCTTGCTGATCAAGAAGGTTTCGTTCTCGAAGGTGACGAGGACGTCGCCGATGGCGCGCTGGGTAAAGGTCGTGGTTGCGCCGCGTCCGCCGCCGTCGAGGACGGGCACGTTGGCGAACAGTTTGGTCACGAAGTCTTTGGCAGCTTCAGGGGTGCCGAGCTTTTGCAGCGCGTAGCCCCAGGCGGCGAGGTAGGTGTAGCGGCCGTTGCCGGTGACTTTAGGATTCGGCACGATGACCTGGGTGCCGGCTTTGGCAAGGTCATTCCAGTCCTTGATGCCCTTGGGGTTGCCCTTGCGGACGAGGAACACGATCGTTGTCGTATAGGGCGTTGCGTTGTGGGGGAACTTCTTTTGCCAGTCGGCTGAGACGAGGCCGCCTTTTTCGACAAGCAGGTCGATGTCGGGGACTTGGTTCATGGTGACGACGTCGGCTTCGAGGCCGCCGACGACGGCGAGCGCCTGCTTGGAGGAACCGCCGTGGGATTGGTTGATGGTGACGGCCTCACCGGTCGCGGTTTTGTAGGCGGCGGTGAAGGCGGGGTTGATGTCTTTGTAGAGTTCGCGGGCGACGTCGTAGGAGACGTTGAGCAGCGTGGTTTCGGCACGGGCGGCGATGGCCGAGATGAAGGTGACCGCAGCGGCGAGACCGGCGTAGGCGAAGATGCGGGACGTGGTGGTCATTGGGGATCCTGGGGGCTTGGGAACGTCGGAACCACAGCGCGTGCAAATTTGCAGGTAGGCCCTCTACCCGGGGAGAGGGTTGGGGTGAGGGGCCACAAGGCACCCCTCATCTGCCCTTTGGGCATCTTCTCCCCAGGGGGAGAAGAAAGTGAAGTGTTATCTTGGCTTGCGAGCAGTGCCAGCCTTAAGCGTCGGGTTGCGGGGTCATGCGGAGGTAGGGGCGCAGGGCCTTGTAACCTTTAGGGAAGCGGCGGGCGATTTCGTCGGCGTCCTGCAGTGAGGGGATGATCACGACGTCTTCGCCCTGCTTCCAGTTGCCGGGGGTAGCGACTTTGTGCGTGTCAGTGAGCTGCAGACTATCGATGACGCGCAGGACTTCGTCGAAGTTGCGTCCGGTGCTGGCGGGGTAGGTGATGATCAAGCGGATCTTCTTCAGCGGATCGATGATGAACAAAGACCGCACGGTCAGACTTGCGTTCGCATTGGGGTGGATCATGTCGTACAGCGTCGACACTTCGCGATCGGAGTCGGCGAGGATCGGGAAGTTGACGTCGGCGAGCTGGGTTTTGTTGATATCGTCGATCCAGCGATCGTGGTTGCCCAGTTCGTCGACAGACAGCGCGATCGCCTTGACGTTGCGCTTGGCAAAATCTGCCGACAGTTTCGCCGTGAGACCCAGTTCGGTCGTGCAGACGGGCGTGAAGTTGGCCGGGTGCGAAAACAGGACGCCCCAGCTGTCGCCGAGGTATTTGTAGAGATTGATGGGGCCGAGGCTCGAGTCTTGGATAAAATCGGGGGCGGTGTCGCCGAGGCGGAGGGTCATGGTCGCTCGCTTTTCTGCATAAAGGTACGAATAATTGGAGCGCAATCTAGCGCGCGTGCTTAGTAGTGCAAATGCTTAGAAGTGCAGTGATTATGAATAAAAGTGATAATGACGGATCAAGTGCGTGGGGCGAGGGACAGGATCTCGGCGACGATGGCGAGGGCGATTTCGGCGGGGTTTTTTGCGCCGATGTCGAGGCCGATGGGGCTGTGGATGCTGTCGATGAAGTCCGGGCCGACGCCCAGCATGGCGAGCAACTCCTTGCGCTGGCCGTGGGTGCGGCGGCTACCGAGCGAGCCGATGTAGAAGGCAGGGGTGTCCGCGCATTTGGCGAGGATGGCCGGTTCCCAGTCGTGATCGTGGAAAACGAGGACGATGGCAGTGTTGGCGTCGATGAG
>JANLYB010000015.1:0-2553 GCA_031365425.1 Hyphomicrobiaceae bacterium | reverse complement strand
CCGGAAGCCGGCTGCGCCAAGCTTGGGTATTGTACGGCCACTTGCCGAGCTCGATACACCACGCTGGCGGCTCGGGATCGAGGTACATCTCGCGGCGCTCCTCCTGCGTCAGGCAACGCGGTACGTTTTCTTTCGCAAAATCGACGTAGTCTTGCGCCGTCCACAGCATGCGCCACACGATTCCCGTCTTCGGCGACACCGCTGTGCGTCCATCCGGGCTCAGCATAACTCCGTTTTCGAAACTCGACGGTGCTAGCGAAACAGATTCGCCGTCGTTGCTGACTGAGCCCGAGATGAGGTGAATTAAAAGCCTCGTCTCCTTTGTCGCGGAGTCGATGATTTTCATCGTGTCTTTGCCGCCGAAGAATTGTGCCATCTGCTTGCCGTCAGGACTTACCAGCGTTCCGGCGTTCTGGCCGTCTATCTCGTTGTTTGCAACCCGTTCGCCGTTATCGGTGCGCCAGCGCACAGCCCCGTCATAAATTCTGGACTCGACCGTTGATCCGTCTGAGGCAAACGTTGCGCCATAAACCCGCTGTTCATGGTTCAGCGTGTGAACGCTCTCGCCATTCGATGCATTCCAGATGATAGCCTTGCCGTCATTACCGCCGGTGACGACGAACCGCCCGTCGCGGCTGAACTCGACCGAGTTGATCGTGCTCTCATGACCGCGCATCGTGGCCAGCCTTTGGAGGCCTTCGAGCCGCCAGATGCCGGCCTCGTTGCCAAGGCCCGCGACGGCGAGACTTAGTCCATCGGGACTCACGGCGAATATGCCGCCCCCGCCTTCCGACAGCGGGATGACCGAAAGACGCTCTAGACGGCCCGTGTCAAACTGTGAAAGCTCGAAGCCATTCCTGACCGTCAGCACCGCACCGCTATCCAGCACGTCAATGCGGTCCCAGTTGCGCAGGCTGTCGATCGCGCCGGCATTGACCAATTTCGTCAAGTCGATCAAGGAGCCTGTTCCATCGGGCCCTATTACAGCAAGGCGGTTTGAATCGCGGCTGAACTCCAGCCGCGTACCCTGGCCGAACGCCCCGTCGAGCGAGAACTTCGATTGCCCGGTCAGGGTGTCGTAGACCACCACACCCTTGCCGTTCGCCCGCGCAAAGAACTTGTCATTGAACTGCCACGGGCCCGCCTTGAGGTCCGGCAACTCTGCAAGGTGGCGTCCAGCCATGGCGTCCCACAAAGTCACTACTCCATCCCCGCCCAGGCGCAAGATGCGGCTCCCCTCAGCCACGAACCAGGTGCGCGACCCGCCAGAACCCAGCTCTCCGAGGCGCTTGCCGCTGGTTGCGTCGAACAAGACGTTTGAATCAATAACGTGGGTGCCGCTAGGGTTCAGGACCGGGTAGCTCATCGTCACGTCAAGGGAGCTGATCAACCGGCCGGTCGACATCTCCCAGATTTTCGTCCCGCCTTTTGCTGATGTCAGAAGGCGGCGGGAATCCTCGCTGAACATAATGCTGGATGGGGTCCCCCATATTTCAAGTCCACTACCAACGGCAGGGGCCTCGACTCCGAGCGGGAAATGGGCGGTGTCCTTGGCAGCGGTCAGGTCGATGAGCCGCAGATCGCCGGCTACTTGGAAAGCAATCCAGCGTCCGTCGGGACTATACGTGAACGAGCCGGAATTTTCCGGGAGCGTCATTTTGAACCTAAGCGCACCCGTGCTGCTGTCGAAGACATGGATCCCTGGTTTTGACGAACTGGTTGAAATCCTTGCCACAATGCGCCCGCCGTCCGGAGTCACTTGAACATTTGTGGTGCCGGTTGCGATGTCTGCGATTTCGTTGCCAGACTTCGCTTCGAACAGGCGGATACGACCGTTCGAACTAATCGTCACCAAGTGCTCACCGCTTGCATCGAACGCGGTTTGCGAGAGCGTGCCATCGGTTTCTGTTATGGTTGCGATGAAGCGTCCCGCCTCAAGGTCCCACAGTCGGCCCTGCGGACTATTTGCATCAGCCGTAAACAAGCGCCGACCGCCTTTGCCAGCTATAAAAATTGACGTAGCGATTAGATTCGTTCCGGTTTCGACGGGAACCCTCTTGCCGCCGGCGGTCGAAATCACCGCCTCACTGCGCTTCGTCGAAACCATCAACCGGCTGCCGCTGCTATTGAACGCGAGCTGAGATACGGGGGGCAGACTGATCCCGGCTAGCTTGCGAAACGGGTCGAGGTGAAAAAGCTGGAGGCCGTCGCCGGCCCCGGTGGCGACAAGCGCACCGTCGCGGCTTATTGCTGTAGCATCAGCTTGACTGCCCGACTGGCGCAGAACACCGCGAGGCTTAAGAGTTTCAAGATCCCAGGCGACCGTCGCACCGTTGTCAGCCGCCGACACCATATAGCGCGACTGGGGATCGAAGACGAATTTCCGGGTAATGGTCCCGTATAGTGAGGGCGGTGGCAGCCCCGCTTCCGTGCCGTCCTCTATGACATGCAACATCTGATCGTCGCCGACGTAAACCAAGCGGCGCCCGTCCGCCAGGATTTCAAACCGCCCCACGGAGCTGGCGGTCCTGATCTTCCCGATCTTGGCTCCGC
>JANLYB010000358.1:0-9544 GCA_031365425.1 Hyphomicrobiaceae bacterium | reverse complement strand
CCGCCAAGCGGCAGGATCTCACGAAATTTGGCACAACCCAGCCACCGGCCACTTCACGACAATTCCAAATCATCCTGGCGACATGCCCGAGGGCACGCTGCGAGCCATCTTGAAGCAGGCCGGTGTTTCACCCGACGCATTTTTGGCAGCGTGAAATAGTCCAAATCCCCACCCATCCCGGGTTGCAACAACCTCCGTACGGTCTTGCCTGCGACATCTTGCGTTTTGCATTGCGGCGCGCCATAAAGGGGACCATCGAACACGCATTGGCCTACTCTGACAGCGCTTCGCACTGCCACAAGACGTCTCCAATCGCGCGCTTTGATACTAATCCCCTCATATTCGGGGACACTAATGCTAACCGGAGGCACGAATGTCGAGCGGCACTGTCAAGTGGTTCAACGGCCAAAAAGGCTATGGCTTCATCCAGCCGGATGAAGGCGGCAACGATGTGTTCGTTCACATCTCAGCTGTTGAACGTGCGGGTCTTTCTTCCCTGCGTGAAGGCCAGAAGATCAACTACGAAACCGAACGTGGTCGTAACGGCAAAATCGCCGCCATCAACCTGCGTCCGCTCTAAGCAGCGAACGGTCCGAGTTTCCCGAGGGGAGCAGATGCCTCTGCTCCCCTCGCTTTTCGTTTTTTGCGCGCTCAAACCCTGCTAGGGTCCGCGCCTAACCAGAGGTTTGCATGGCCAAAGAAGAAATGCTCGAATTCGAGGGCGTGGTGGACGAAGTCCTTCCGGACGCTCGCTGCCGCGTAAAGCTCGACAACGGGCATGAGGTCGTCGCCTACACCTCTGGACGCATGAAGAAAAATCGCATCCGCATCCTGGCCGGCGACCGCGTCACCATCGAGATGACCCCTTACGACCTGACCAAGGGCCGTATCAACTTCCGCCACAAAGACGTCCGTGGCGGCCCCGGCCCCGGTGGATCTGGCCCCGGCGGCGGCGCCCCCGGCGGCACCCGCCCGCGCCGCTAATGGAAAAGGCGAGGGGCAACAACCCCTCTCCCTATGCGCCTTTGATCGCGAGATCCGCGAACACAAACCCATCGCGCTCCACTACCTCCCCCGCGACAATCGGAATCGCCGCCTTGAACATCGGCCCAGCCGAAACGCAGGTATGAAACTCACCATTCTCCCCGCAGGGATCGACTCCCTCGGGGAAGTCCGCTAGCAGCGCGCGATCAAATCTCCGCCCCGCCAACGACTTCGGGATCTTGCGTGGATCGACCGTCGCCAGATGCGTCACGACGCCCGCATCGATCATTTCCTCAGCAAGCGCCAGCGTCGGCCGCCCCCACAGCGGAAACAGCGGCATGATCCCCGTCCCGGATAGCCGCTCCTCGCGATAACGCCTGACATCCTCCAGATACAAATCCCCGAACGCCATGGCCTCCACACCCGCGGCGACCTGAGCCCCAACGAACCCGCCCATCAAACGCTCGTAATCCGCGTTGGAACACGGCCACGGCAGATCGATCACGTGCAGCGGCAAACCTGTCTCAAGCGCTTGCCTCTCCAAAATCTCCCGCCGCACGCCATGCATAGCCACCCGGTCGAACGCCGCATTGACGGTCGTCACCAACCCGGCAACCTCCACGGCAGGATCAGACCGCAGTACATGCAGCGCCCAGGCGCTATCCTTGCCGCTCGACCAGCTCATCAACGTTTTCACTGCACCCCCGCTTGATCTGAAATCAAAATCCTAACCTGCCCGCACATGCCGGGCACAAAAAAACGCGACCAGGGAATGCCCTCCCTGATCGCGCTGTCGTGCGGCACTCATGTGAGCAAAGCAGCCCTTAGGCAGCCGTGCCTGTCTTGCGGTCGGCCTTCTTACGATCGTTCGGATCGAGCCAGCGCTTGCGCAGGCGGATCGATTCCGGCGTGATCTCGACCAGTTCTTCGTCCGTGATGTAGCTCATCGCCTTTTCGAGGGTCATTTTCATCGGCGTCACCAGCGTCAGCGCCTCGTCCTTGCCAGACGCGCGCACGTTGGTGAGCTTCTTGCCTTCTACGACGTTCACAACAAGATCGTTGTCGCGCGTGTGCTCGCCGATGATCATGCCTTCATAGACGCGCGTCTGAGCAGCGATCATGAACGGCCCGCGATCCTGCAGCTTGAAGATCGAGTAGGCGGTCGCTTCGCCGGTCCCGTTTGAAATCAGCACGCCGGTGCGGCGGCCCTGAATATCGCCCTTCCACGGCGAGTACGAATGGAAGATGCGGTTCATGACGGCCGTGCCGCGCGTATCCGACAGCAACTCGCTCTGATATCCCAGCAACCCGCGCGTCGGCGTCAGGAACACAAGGCGCGTACGTCCGCCGCCCGAAGGCCGCATCTCGCGCAACTCGCCCTTACGCTCCGACAATTTCTGCACGACGACGCCGGTATGCGCGTCATCGACGTCGATGATGGTTTCTTCGATCGGCTCGAGCTTTTCGCCGGTCTCTTCATCGATCTTGAGCACGACCTTGGGCCGCGACACCGAGATTTCGAAGCCTTCGCGGCGCATGTTCTCGATCAGAATGGCAAGCTGCAATTCCCCGCGGCCCGACACCGTGAAGCTGTCCTTGTCTTCGCTTTCCGAGATCTTGATCGCGATATTGCGCTCGGTCTCGCGCAGCAGGCGGTCACGGATGACGCGGCTCTGAACCTTGTCGCCTTCCTGGCCGGCAAACGGACCGTCGTTGATACGGAACGTCATCGACAGCGTCGGCGGATCGATCGGCTGCGCCTGGATCGGCGTATCGACGCTCGGGTCGCAGATCGTATCGGCCACCGTTGCGGTGCTCATACCAGCCACAGCCACGATCTCACCGGCTTCGGCGCTTTCAACCGGCACCCGCTCAAGTCCGCGGAACGCCAGAATCTTGGAAATGCGGAAGTTTTCGATCAACTTACCGTCGTGATGCAGCGCCTTCACAGCCATGTTGGCTTTGAGCGTACCCGACGCGATGCGGCCCGTCAGAATGCGGCCCAGGAACGGATCGGCTTCCAGCGTGGTAGCCAGCATGCGCGCCGGACCTTCTTCAACCGTGGGCGGCGGAACATGGGCCAGCACGAGATCGAACAGCGGTGCGAGGCTTTCCTGCGGACCTTCCGGCGCCAGCGCCATCCAGCCGTTGCGGCCCGAACCGTACAAAATCGGGAAATCGAGCTGTTCGTCGGTCGCATCGAGGTTCGCGAACAGATCGAAGATTTCGTTCAAAACATCGAGGTGGCGTTCGTCGGCGCGGTCGATCTTGTTGATCGCAACAATGGGACGCAAGCCCCGCTTCAACGCCTTCGACACCACGAACTTGGTCTGCGGCAGCGGCCCTTCCGAAGCGTCGACCAGCACGATGACGCCGTCGACCATGCTCATGATGCGTTCGACTTCGCCGCCGAAATCTGCATGGCCTGGCGTGTCGATGATGTTGATGCGCGTGTCTTTCCACACGACCGACGTACACTTGGCGAGAATGGTGATCCCGCGCTCGCGTTCGAGGTCGTTGCTGTCCATGGCCCGCTCAGCCACTTTCTGGTTCTCGCGAAACGAGCCGGACTGCTTCAACAGCTCGTCGACGAGGGTCGTTTTGCCATGGTCGACGTGCGCGATAATCGCGATATTGCGAAGTTTCATTTTCAGGTCCAGGGAGTGGGCAGCAACGCCGCCGGTCAAACGCTTGTGCAGCGCAAAATAATCGTGTCGCGATCCCCTACCACACCCATGCGACACTTGTCCCCCCTAGCCTTGTCGCACCCACGCACCAAACGTCATACCAGCGAAGGCTGGGATCCAGTCATCTCTGAATTTGGCTCAACATCGCCACCACCCGCCGCCCAAATCCCCCTCTCCGTGCGGTGAAGGGGAGCTGCGCATTAGGCAAAAAATCGCTCACCCCGGAATACCGCCAAATTTTTGATCGCACACTCGCGGCGTCAAGCGCATTGCGGCCCAATCGTTTGTCGTCGTGGCGTCGTCATCCCTAAAGAGCGGGCGCAGACGCAGATAGGTGTCTTTGTCCTCGGCGCGGCAGGCGAAAGCAGCGATGCTGTTCTTGATACCCTGGCTTTCAGGATAGCGTTTCATCAGATTGTAAAGGCCTCTTTTGAAGCGGAGCCAATCAATTCTAGTTCCGGCACGAAAGTCTTCGCGGACGTCAATCCAACGCTTCGTGTACATGTTCCAGTATAGACGGGAATAAACCTCGTCGCCTTCAGAGCCGTCCGCAAGATGTGCAACGGATTCAATATAGCTATCCAGCCGCACCCAATTTCCGCCCCACTTAGGCAAATAGCGAAGCGTCGCGGTTTCGGCTGCCTCATAATTACTGGGGAATTGGACGAGGCTCTGCCCGACCCATCCGAGTATTTCTTGTTCGTGATCGCCCTCCAGTTGTCCGAGCACTGAAACCTTAAGAGCGAACCACTCGGGGTTCAGCTTATTCAAATGCTGATGCTGATCGAGCACCTCGTTGGCCTTGCGGATTCGCTCTGAAAAAAGTCGCCATCCTTCGGGCGTTACTGAAGTCGAATATCCGCGTCCGCGCGCCTGCCACGCCGTAGAGAGCCATAGGTTTGCCAAAACGAGAGGGGCACATTTCGAAGCTGGCACGGCCTTAATCCAAGCTTCGACCTTCGCGAATTCACCCTGCAACCGCTCCGGTTCTTCCGACAGCGAACGAAACTGAAAGTTGAAGGCGGCGTGGAAGTTATGGAGCACCCAGACGCCATTCTTGGTGCGCTCTTTGCCGGTCACATAAGCCTCACAACGGCTTTCGATCACCCCCGCAACAACGTCATCGCCATGCCAATTCATCATCAGGAAGGGCATCCAGTGGTTAGAATCGGGGTTTTCGACCTTACCGAAATCCGGCCCTTGTGCCTGCATGTGAAACTGGCGGATTTGCGGGGGAAGGTCTTGACTTCCATCGGCACAAAGCGCGTTTGCAGCCGATAAAGAAAGCAGCAATACCGCCACCATGCCGACTGCCCTCAACCCCATCGCTGTCTCTCCCGCAAAACTATCATCCGTAGCGAGAAGATATCCTCATAGGCTTCGAGAAATGTTAATCCAACCGCCGCTGTCGCCTCAGGATCAAGAAAAATCATCGGCATCGTGAATGATCGCTGAAGCGAAACGGTTGCAGCCGTCGTTGCAAGCCTGTTGCAGCAACAAGAAACCTGCCCCCACTTGCCCATCCCCCCCTTTTCCTATATACGCCCCGACTTCGCTCAGTCATGGGCCGCATGAACAGTCTGCTGGTGTGCCGTAAGGCCTTTCCAGCGCTGATCCTCTGCCATTGTTAAAAAACACGAGGGTTTGCAAAAGCTTACCCCATAAGGAACAACAACAATGAACATCATCCAGCAGCTCGAAAAAGAGCAGATGGACGCCGTTTTGACGAAACGCGGCGTTCCCGAATTCCAGCCCGGCGACACCTTGAAGGTCATGGTCAAGGTCATCGAAGGCGAAGGCGACAAGCGCACCACTCGCCTCCAGGCCTATGAAGGCGTCTGCATCTCGCGCGCCGGCGGCGGCATCAACGAAAGCTTCACCGTCCGCAAAATCTCCTACGGCGAAGGCGTCGAGCGCGTATTCCCGATCTATTCGCCCTACATCGCCGAAATTGAAGTCGTCCGCCGGGGCAAGGTCCGTCGCGCCAAGTTGTATTATCTGCGCACCCGCCGCGGTAAGTCGGCCCGTATCGTCGAGCGCACCGACGTTCGCGCTCGCAAGCTGAACGCCGCTTGGAAGGGGTTCAAGAAGCCCAAGGGTGACGCTGACGACCTGACGAAGATCAACGGCATCGGCCCCGACCTCGCAGCCCGTCTAAAACAGCTGAACCTGATCAAGTACGAGCAGGTCGCCAACCTCTCGGGCGACGACATCGCCAACGTCGAAGATGCAGTCAACATCGCCGGCCAGATCGAAAAGAACGGCTGGATCAATCAGGCGCGCGGCCTCCTCACCGCAGCGCCGGAAGTCGCCGAAGAACCCGCCGCAGACGCCAAGGCTTAATTCGCGCCGTAAACCGCACTATTTTACAAACGCCGGGGCTTGCTCCGGCGTTTTCGTTTGTTTGAGCCGTGCACCTATGCTGAAAGGTGGCACGACAGCGTCAATTGAGAAACGGTCGCCCATGTCCAACCTCGACATCTTCAAGGCTCCCGCCCGCGACGATAAGGTCAAGCTCCACGGCGCGAGCGACTTCGCCGCCATGCGCAAGGCCGGCAAACTGGCCGCCGAAGCGCTGGACATGCTCGTCCCCCACGTCGTCCCCGGCGTCACGACGCAAGCCCTCGACACCCTGGTCCTGAACTTCGCCCTCGACCACAAAGCGATCCCGGCGACGCTCAATTACCGCGGCTACACCCACTCGACCTGCACGTCGATCAACCACGTCGTCTGCCACGGCATTCCCGGCTCGAAAGCCCTGCGCGAAGGCGACATCGTCAACATCGACGTCACCTTGATCGTCGATGGCTGGCATGGCGACACAAGCCGCATGTATGGCGTCGGCGTTATAAAGCCCCGCGCTGGCCGCCTCATCGAGGTCACCTACAAATCACTGGAGGCAGGCATCGCGGCCGTCAAACCCGGCGCGACCACCGGCGACATCGGCTTGGCCATTGAAACCTATGCCCGCGCCCAGCGCTGCTCGGTCGTCGAAGACTTCTGCGGCCATGGCCTCGGCCGTCTGTTCCACGACCGCCCCAACATCCTGCATTACCGCCACAGCACGGACGGCAAGGACGCAGGCCCCGGAATCCGCCTCGAAGCCGGCATGTTCTTCACCATCGAGCCCATGATCAATTTAGGCAAAGCCGCCGTCAAAGTGCTCGCCGACGGCTGGACCGCCGTCACCCGCGACCGCGAACTGTCCGCCCAGTGCGAACATACCGTCGGCGTCACCAAAGACGGCTGCGAAATTTTCACCCTTTCCCCCGCCGGTCTTTTCATGCCACCTTTCCAAGTACACTGACGGTCGCCTGACGCAGGTCGGGTTGAGCCTTCGCGAAACCCGATGCTTCCGCTTACACTGCCAATCACTCACGTCGCCAAAGCAAGTGGTCCATGCCGGATACGCGCAAAGACAAGTTGGATCGGGGAGCGTTAGAAGAGCGGCTCCAGTCGCAGACCTCGTTCTTCGACACGCGCCCATCGTCCGGCCCGGCGATGGCAAAAGCAGCAACTCCCGCCGCTGCCTCATCCGCCAAGTCCAAACCGGAACCACCGCCCCACGCTGGCCACCGCAAGCGCCTGCGCGAACGCTTCCGCAAGACCGGCCCTGAAGGCCTCCCCGACTATGAACTGCTCGAGATGGTCCTGTTCAACGCCATACCCCGCCGCGACACCAAGGACCTGGCCAAAGCCCTGCTCAAAGGGTGCGGCGGCAGCTTCGCCGAAGTCATCAACGCCCCTGATAGCCACCTCCTGTCGGTCGAGGGCGTCACCGATAGCGTGGTCGGCGAATTCCGCATGCTCCAGGCCGTTGCCCTGCGCCTCGCGAAAGGCGGCTTCGTCAAGAAGCCCGCCCTCTCGTCCTGGCCGCAGGTGCTCGACTACCTCCGCCTCGCCCAAGGCTTCGAGCAGCGCGAACAATTCCGCATCCTGTTCCTTGACAAGAAAAACATGCTCATCGCCGACGAGGTCCAGGGTCGCGGCACTGTCGATCACACCCCCGTCTACGTCCGCGAAGTCGTCAAGCGCGCGCTCGAACTCTCAGCCTCCGCCCTGATCCTGGTCCACAACCACCCCTCGGGCGACCCGACCCCCTCGCGCGCCGACATCGACATGACCCGCATGATCGTCTCGGCCGCCAAACCTTTAGGCGTCGAAGTCCACGACCACGTCATCGTCGGCCGCCAAGGCCACGCCAGCCTCAAAGCCCTGCGACTGATGTGAACCGTGAACTGTCATCCCGTGCGCGCTGCAGCGCTCTTCGCGGTGCAGTGCAGACACGGGACCCAGGAGCCAAGACGGTATTCACCACCTTCCCCACCACGTAACGCCGCACCGTGATTGACGTATATAGCCCCGCCACCTTATCTGACCCAAACGCTGGCCACACCGCCGCTCGTAAACGGGAACCCGCCTCATGACCACGCCCCCCCACCATCACCGTGACGTCATCATCTTAGGCTCCGGCCCCGCAGGCTACACCGCCGCCGTCTATGCCGCCCGCGCGATGCTGAAACCCATGATCATCCAGGGCACCCAGCCCGGCGGCCAGCTCACCATTACGACCGACGTCGAAAATTACCCAGGCTTCGCCGAAGCCATCCAAGGCCCCTGGCTCATGGAGCAGATGCAGGCCCAGGCCGCCCACGTCGGCACCGAGATCGTCATGGACCACATCTCAGCCGTCGACCTCAAAACACGGCCCTTCAAACTCACCGGCGACAGCGGTGACACATATACCTGCAACGCCCTCATCATCTGCACCGGCGCACAAGCCCGCTGGCTCGGTCTCCCGTCGGAACAAGCCTTCCAGGGCCACGGCGTCTCGGCCTGCGCAACCTGCGACGGCTTCTTTTACAAGGGCAAGGAAGTCGTCGTCGTCGGCGGTGGCAACACCGCAGTCGAGGAAGCGCTGTTCCTGACAAACTTCGCCAAGCGCGTGACGGTCATCCACCGCCGCGACCACTTCCGCGCCGAAAAGATCCTCCAGGAGCGCCTCGCCAAAAATCCCAAGATCGAAGTCATCTGGGACAGCGCCATCGACGAAATCACCGGCACCCAAGAGCCTAAATCCGTCACCGGCGTCCGCATCAAAAACGTCAAGACTGGCGCCCTCACGACCCGCGCTGCAGACGGCGTCTTCATCGCCATCGGCCACGCTCCGGCGACGTCCCTGTTCGTAGGCCAGCTCCCGACCACGAAGTCCGGCTACCTCATCACCAAGCCCGACAGCACGGAAACGGACATCCCTGGCGTGTACGCCGCAGGCGACGTCAAAGACGAAGTCTTCCGCCAAGCCGTCACCGCCGCCGGCATGGGCTGCATGGCCGCCCTCGAAGCCGAACGCTACCTCGCAGCCATTCACGCTACGAAAGTGGCTGCGGAGTGACAGGCGCCAAACGACATTACGCGTAAGGCGGCCGCTCCAATGCCGCCTTCAACATCGTCAGGAAGTGGCGCAATTGCGCACCATCGTGGAAATAAATGCTGGCAGGTGTCGACGACCAGACTTCCTGCAGAGCAGCATCGTCAAATTGAGCCGTTAAGAGCTTATCATCCAAGAAACTCCGGATGACCACTGCATCGTCACGATCAAGTCCACTTAAAGCGTACAAGACGAGCGTTGCTATGGCTGGTTGCTCATATCCAATATTCTGACCGAGATTCCGGCAGGCCTTCTTAAATTCGGGGGGCAAACTTAAATCTGGCATTTCAATCCTCGTTCATCGGCCATGCGGCTTCCACGTAGTATCCCTTATCACTTCGATCAGATCTCCGAATGAGTACTGTCACACCGGAGGAAGACCGCATGACTGGCTGAGATCGAGGATTGCGCGCATACGCCTCATAGCCTGTCGGACTGTCAA
>JANLYB010000147.1:0-28073 GCA_031365425.1 Hyphomicrobiaceae bacterium | reverse complement strand
GTTGGCGGACGGAAATCATCAGGTCTGGAACGCCTGCGGGAGTGGTTCCGGCCTTCATCTGGGCTTCAGCGCGCATCGATAAGGGTGTCCGATTGAATGTGAGGGGCTCGCCTTTAACGGGCCTTTTTAACTTAGCGGGATTTTCACGGAAAACCGCAAGAACACTTTTCCGAAATCCCGCCTAGGCCATTCCAGCTTGCTTGAGGAAGTTATAGGCTTGAATGACCTCGCGCAACTTGTCGGCTGAACGGGGATCGCCGCCGTTGGCGTCCGGGTGGTGTTCCTTAACCAGTTCCTTGTAGCGGGACTTGATCTCTTCTTTGGTGGCAGTTTCCTTGAGTTGCAAGGTATCGAGCGACTTTCGCTCTAAAGGCCGCAGCTTCCGGCGGGCTTCCTTGGCTTCCTCGCGGGCCATTTTGGCGCGGGAGGCGAAGAAGGCATGCGGGTCTTTGTGACGGGAGGCTGTGCCGGTCGTGTCCTTCATCGGCTCGGGACTGCCGTGCGATGAATTTTCGCGGGTGCCGTGGGCCCAGGCGTTCGCGCCGACCTTCCAGGTCGGACGGTGGCCGGTCATGGCGTCTTTGCGGAAGTCCTCGACCTGGTCGTCGCTCATGCCGTCGAAGTAGTTGTACGTGGCGTTGTACTGGCGCACGTGCTCGACACAGAACAGGAAGAATTCGCCGTCGCGGCCACGGCCTTTGGGCGCACGGTGGCCACCGGGCTTGGTGCAGCCCTTCCATTCGCACGGCGCGCGATCGGCCGGCTGCTGGGGTTGCTCGGTCTTCGCGCGCTTGTTACCGCTGACGCGAATGCTGTCGAAGTATTTGGAGGTGTTTTTCATGGCCGATAAGTATGGTCGCAAGGGTGGGGGTTGCACAAGGCCGCTGTTGAGTGAAACTGCGTCGCGGCACATGACGGCCACAGGGCAAGTGATCTTCTATAGAAGTGTGATGATTTTAGGAGGCCGTTATGAGCGTTGAAGCCGAGATGCGTGAAAAATTGATGATCGGGCTAAGACCGACGCGACTCGACGTCATCAACGAGAGCGAATTGCATGCAGGTCACCGGTCATCACCAGGCACGGGGGAAAGCCATTTCAGGGTGTTGATCGTGGCGGAAGCGTTTGCGGGCAAGTCGCGGGTGGCGCGGCACCGGATGGTCAACGAGGTTTTGGCGGACTTGGTGGGCAAGCGGGTGCATGCGTTTGCGCTCAACGCATATGCGCCCGGGGAAGTTATTGGGTAGCACTATTTCTTCTCCCGGCACGGGAGAGGAAAGTGAAGTTAGCCAAGCGCCGCCGTCCTAATCGCGGCGATGTTGCCGGAGTAGGCGTTGGGGCCGCCTTTGAAGGCGGCGTTACCGGCGACGAGGACGTTGGCACCGGCGGCTGCGACGAGGGGGGCGGTTTCGACAGTGACGCCGCCGTCGACTTCGATGTCGATGCAGCGGTTGCCGATCATCGCTTTGATGCGGCGGACTTTTTCGACCATGGCGGGGATGAAGGCCTGGCCGCCGAAGCCGGGGTTCACAGTCATGACGCAGACGAGATCCAGGCGATCCAACACGTACTCGATCGCGCTTTCAGGTGTGCCGGGATTGAGCGCGACGCCAGCTTTTTTTCCGAGGTTGCGAATGGCTTGGAGCGAGCGGTCGAGGTGGGGGCCCGCTTCCGCGTGAACGGTGATGACGTCGGCACCGGCGTCGGCGAACGCTGCCAGATAGGCGTCGGCGGGCGCGATCATGAGGTGGACGTCGAAGATTTTTTTGCTCGCGCCGCGGATCGCTTTGATTACCGGGGGGCCGAAGGTGATGTTGGGGACGAAGTGGCCGTCCATCACGTCCAAGTGGATCCAGTCGCCGCCTGCCTGATCGGCGGCACGGACCTCTTCGCCCAAGCGCGAGAAGTCAGCCGACAGGATGGACGGGGCAATGATGAGCGGGCGGGCGGACATGGAGGACACTTTCGCGATGGTCGAGATCAGGGGTGAATAGCGTCCAGCTCGGGAAGCAAAACGACGCTTTCCTGCTCGTTGGGGTCGGTGCGGGAAATCACCGCGATGCAGGGTTCCGCGGCGCTTGGATTGTAGGGCAGATGGGGGACGTTGGCCAGGATATAGACGAAATCGCCGGCTTGGCAGACGGCATGCTCTTCGAGCCGCTCACCGAACCACATGTTCGAGACGCCGCTGAGGATGTAGATAGCCGTTTCATGACTTTGGTGCTTATGGGCCTTGGCGCGAGCGCCGGGCGCCAGTGTCACCAATTGAAGGTGGAGCCCCTGCGAGCCTACCGTTTCAGCCGACACGCCGGGCTGATAGGCGAGCTGTTGCTTGCCGATGAATTCAGTGCCCGCCCTGACAACACGGCACGTGGGTGGCGTTTCTTGGTCCTTGGTCAGCACCGGCATCGTCGCCTCCGCGCCTTTAAGGCTTGTCGGACTTCGGTTTTTCGCCGTCTTTCTTTTCGGCGGGCTTTTCTTCCGTCTTAGGCTTGGCAGGTTCGGGCTTGGCGCCTTCGCCGCCATAGGCCAGAACCTTATTCATCAACTGCGCCTCACGCATCGTGCGGATCCTTTCGTTGCTCATTGTTCGCCTAACACGGCGTGTGGTCCGCCGTCGAGGCGAGCGCGTCGAGTTGCAGGCGCACAAAACAGCGGCGCGTTGCCTCTCGATTTTCTTAGCATTATTAGACTAAAGTGCGAGATACGCCACCCTAGACCAACTCACCTTGACCAACTCACGGACATCCATGTCGATTAAGCATCCGATCATTTCAGTCACCGGCTCATCGGGGGCTGGCACGACGTCTGTCAAAAATACGTTCGATCAAATTTTCCGGCGCGAGCGCGTGGAAGCGGCGTTCATCGAAGGCGATTCCTATCATCGCTACGACCGGATTGGAATGAAACAGGCGATTGCGAAAGCATCGATGGAGGGCAACGATACGTTCAGCCATTTCGGGCTCGAAGCCAATCTGATTTCCGAATTGGAGGCGACGTTCAAATCGTACAGCGAAACCGGGCGCGGGCGGACGCGGCGCTATCTTCACAGCAAGCCCGCAGCGGAAAGTGCCGGATTGCCCGCCGGGACGTTCACGCATTGGGAGGATATCAGGTGCGGCACCGATTTGCTGCTGTACGAGGGCTTACACGGCGCGCTGGTGTCTGGACCGCACAACCTTGCCCGGTATGCCGATTTGAAAATCGGGGTCGTTCCAGTCATCAATCTGGAATGGATTCAGAAAGTTCATCGCGACAAAGTAGGCCGGGGGTATTCGGTCGAGGCGGTGACGCAGACGATCCTGAGACGGATGCCGGATTACATCAAATATATCTGCCCGCAATTCACCGAGACAGACATCAATTTTCAGCGGATTCCGACGGTCGATACGTCCAATCCCTTCATTGCGCGATGGATCCCGACGCCGGATGAATCGATGGTCGTTATCCGGTTTCGCGATCCGCGGGGTGTCGATTTCACGCATCTGCTGGCGATGATCCACGACAGCTTCATGTCACGCGCAAACTCGATCGTCATCCCCGGCAGCAAGCTCGATCTGGGGATGCAGCTCATCTTGACGCCGCGGATCATGAAGCTCGTTCGCGACAAGCGGGCTGCGGGGTAGAGATGCCCCCACCCCTAACCCCTCCCCGCGAGGGGCAGGGGAAAGCAATTAGAGCCGGCCGATGCTGGCGTAGATGAAACCGTGTTCGCGGGCGGATTGAGGGTCGAAGACGTTGCGCAGATCCACGATGGCGTTGCCCGTCATGCGAGACTTGGCGGCCTCGAGGTTTAACGCGCGGAACTCGTTCCATTCCGTCAAGACGACCAGAACGTCGGCTCCCGTGACGGTTTCGAGGGGGTCTTCGTACCAGGTGACGCCCGGCAAAAGCGGCGCGCCGTGCCTTTGACCCTGGGGATCGCAAGCGCGGATCGTTGCGCCGCGCTCCTGAAGCATGGGTATGATGACGAGGCTGGGCGCGTCGCGCATGTCGTCGGTGTTGGGCTTGAAGGTGACACCAAGGATGGCGACCGTCTTGCCGCGCACCGAACCACTAAGCGCGTGTTCGATGCGGCTGGCCATCGCGATCTTGCGTTCGATGTTGACGCGCTCGACCTGCTCGATGATCGACAACTGGGCGCGGTGCTCGCGGCCGGTGCGGATGAGAGCCGACACGTCTTTGGGGAAGCACGAGCCGCCGTAACCAGGGCCGGGGTGCAGGAACTTGTCGCCGATGCGGCGGTCCTTACCGATGGCGGAGGCGACTTCCTGGACGTCAGCGCCGACGGCTTCGCACAAGTCGGCGACCTCGTTGATGAAGCTGACTTTGAGCGCAAGGAAGGCGTTGGCGGCGTATTTGGCCAGTTCGGCGCTTTCGCGGGAAACGAACATTAGCGGCGACTTGCGGATGGCGAGCGGTTTGTACAGCCTTTCCATGACGACGCGAGCGCGGGGATTGTCCGTGCCGACGAGGATTCGGTCGGGGTGGGTGAAGTCCTGGATGGCGGAACCTTCGCGGAGGAATTCAGGGTTCGAACAGACCGCGTAATCGGCGTTGGGGGCTAACTCCTTGAGGCGATTTTCAATCTCGCGGCTGGTGCCGACGGGGACCGTGGACTTGGTGGTGATGACCGTGAAACCCGACAGGTGGGGCGCCAGTTCTGCTACGGCTGCGAAGACGTAGGAGAGATCGGCATGACCGTCGCCACGGCGCATCGGCGTACCGACGGCCAAGGACACCACGTCGGCGTCTTTGACGGCGGGGGCGAGTTCGCTGGTGAAAATGATGCGGCGGGCCTTGATGTTCCGCTCCAGCAAGTCATCGAGGCCCGGCTCATAGATAGGCGATTTGCCGGCCTTTAAGTCGGCCACGCGCGTCTCGTCGTTATCGACGCAGGTGACGGTCCAACCGAATTCGGAAAAACAAGCCGCAGAGACGAGCCCAACATAGCCTGCGCCGATCATACAGATTTTCATGGTCGTCCTTGCGTAGTCCCAGTTTGGCTTGCCTACTCATCAATGTGGCGCTGTGATCAAACGGTTGTCGCGTTCGCGCAAGTCATATGTCCACATTATGAGCCCCTTGCGACACTGAATGCCGGTATGTTCTGGCCATGCCGCAGCGGATGGGGGGCCTGTGGGGGTAGACAATTGCGCGTTGCAATGGCCTAAAGACGAGATTGGGCGGTCCAAAGACCGCAATACACATAGGAATGGCACATCGTCATGGGTGAGGATCGCGTAATCCCTTTGGATGGCGAACCTGCGGCTGCGCGCGGGACCGGACGCTGGACATTGTCTGTCATCGTTCCGGTTTTCAACGAGGAGCGGGGGGTTGCCCCGTTGCTCGCCCGTCTGGTCCCCGCGCTTGAGGGAACCGGGGCTGAATTCGAAGTCGTGTTCGTCGATGACGGATCGATCGATGGAACCCTTGCCGAATTGCGGGCGGCGCATGCACGCGATCCGCGCATCAAGGCTATTTCGCTCAGCCGCAACTTCGGCAAGGAAATCGCGGTGACGGCAGGTTTGCGGTGCGCCAATGGAGAGGCGATCGTGTTGATGGACGGCGACCTCCAGCATCCGCCGGAAGTGATCCCTGAATTCATCGCGGGCTGGAGAGCTGGTCACGATCTCGTTTATGGCGCGCGCCGCGACCGCAAGACCGACAGCCGGCTGCGGCGCATGTTCTCGGTGATGTTCTACCGGTTGTTCGGATTTTTGTCGGGCACCAAGCTGCATGAAAACGCCGGGGATTTCCGGCTGTTCAGCCGCCGGGCGCTCGACGCCTTCAACAAGCTGGGCGAAAGGGCGCGGTTCAATAAGGGGTTGTACGCCTGGATCGGGTATTCCGTGCTCGCGGTACCGTTCGAGGTGGACGAGCGGAAGGACGGGACCGGCTCCAAATGGAGCCTGCGGCGGCTGGCGCGGTTTGCGATCGACGGGCTGGCCTCGTTCTCGACGCTGCCGCTGCGGGTCTGGTCCGTGCTCGGGCTTGCGGTATCGCTCTTTGCGTTCTGCTTCGTCGTATATTTCCTGATCAAAACGCTGGTCTTCGGGGTCGATACGGCGGGCTTTCCGACCCTCATTATCTCGATCATGTTCTTTGCCGGGATTCAGCTCATTTCGCTTGGCGTCATCGGCGAATATCTCGGGCGGATTTACGACGAGGTCAAACTGCGGCCGCTGTATCTGATCGCCGAGGAGATCGGTAGTGTCGGGCATGAGCAGAAACCGGCCCGTCATGACTGAGGACCCGCCCAGCGATCCCGAAGTATTGCCGCCTACGCGCGGGATCATGCTGTGCGCCGACGATTTTGCCATGACGAACGGGGTATCGCGCGCGATCATCGAACTTGCGGAGGGGGGACGGATATCAGCGACGAGCGCGATGACGACCTCGCGGCATTGGCCGTCGCACGCGACATGGCTGGCGAGGGCGCGGGGCAAGATCGCGGCTGGGTTGCACCTTAATCTCACGCTGGGTTCGCCTCTCGGCCCTATGCCAGAATTTGCGCCGGACCGGCAGTTTCCGCTCATCTCACAGCTGACATCACGGGCTTTGACAGGGCGGATTGCCAAGAGCGATGTGCGGGCCGAGGTCGAGCGGCAACTGACGGCGTTCGAGCTTGAGATGGGGTTTGCACCGGACCATATCGACGGGCATCAGCATGTGCATGCGTTGCCTGGTATTCGCGCGATCGTGCTGGATGTGTTGATCCAGCGCTATGGGCGCACGGCGCGGCGGCCCCTGTTGCGCGACCCTGCCGATACGCTGGGGGCAAATGTGTTGCGCGGGCGGTCTGGTCTCAAGGCTATTACGTTGTCGTCGTTGTCTATGGGATTTGGCCGGGCGGCCAAGCGGGCCGGATTCGAGGTCAACGACGGGTTCAGCGGCGTGACGGATTTTACAGCGGCGGCGGTGAGTGCCGACTTTGCTGCAGCCTGCAGGGCTTTGGGATCGCGTCACATGGTGATGTGCCACCCAGGCTTTGTCGATGACGAACTTGTCCGGCTCGATCCGGTGACGGAGCGGCGGCAAGGCGAATTCGACTTTCTCAAGCAGGGGGGGCTCATGCAGGACGGATGCCCGGTGCCGATCTGGCGGACGCAGCGCAGTGCGAGCGGGGATCCGATTGCCTGGGCTAACGCATGGGTGGGTACGATATGATGCCGGTTGAGCCCGAACAGCCAGTCGCGGACGGCGAGCAGAGCTTGGCGCGGCATGGCGCTGGATTTCTTGCATCAGGCCTGATTGCGCTGGCCGTCGATGCGGGGATGACATCGCTACTGACGCGTGCGTTCGGCGTATCGGCATTTGTGGCGCGGCCGATTGCGATTGCGATTGCCATGGCCGTCGCCTGGGCATGTCACCGGCGGTTGACGTTTGCCGTCAAGACCGCGCCGACGCTGGATGAATTTGGCCGCTATGCCGCCGTCGCCTGGGGGGCTGCTGGCGTCAACTACGCGATCTATGCGGCGATCCTGCTCGCGCTGCCGGCGGTCGCGCCAGAGGTTGCTTTATTTGCCTCCTCGGTCGCCTCGATGGTGGTCAGTTACCTGGGGATGCGGTTTGGCGTTTTCACGCGTTGATCTTTTAGAATTTCAGCGTCGATACCAGCATCATCGCTCCGGCGGCGAGTGCGCCAAGGCTTGCCAGGAGCACGGCTCCGGCGGCGGCGTCCTTGGCCAAGCCGATGGGCGCAGCAAAGTCGGGGTGGACGTGATCGATCAGGTATTCGAGGGCGGAATTGACGAGTTCGAGCGCGAAGACCAGACCAATCGACAATGCGACGACAGCCGCCCAGAGCCAGCCCGGCTGAAGCACGATCATGATGAGGATCGCGGCGAGCGCCAGCGCACATTCGATGCGGAAGCTGCTTTCACGCTGCCAGACGGCTTTGATTCCTGCCACGGCATATCCAAGGCGGACGTAATAGGGTTGGTTCTTCATGGACGCGTTTTCGAATTGAGGTTTGGGACGGCGTAACGGGTGGTTTCCTTGGCGACGTCGCGGTTCGTGTGGATATACCCGGCGATTGCGAATGCTGCCAGCAGTACGGACGCGAAGACCGGGACCGGCGCTGGTTTGGCGTCGCCGCGCAGGTACAGAAGCGTCAGCAGCGCGACCCAGGCCACTCCAAACGCAAGGCCTGCAACGACGTCGGACAGCCAGTGCGCTCCCAGATACACGCGCGAAAACGAGATCATCGCGATAAGCACGAGTGCCGCAAAGGCGATGACGCGCCGCCACGCTGGAGTTGCTGCCTGCATAAGAAGGATTGCCAGGAAGCCGTACAGCACGACGCTCATGCAGGCATGGCCGCTGGGGAACGAGTATTCGGCGAGGCCGTCGTAGATGGAGACGGGGCGCGGACGCGCGATGAAGCGCTTCACGCCAGCAACGAATACGCCGGCTCCAGCCGTTGCCGCCATCAGGTAGAGGGCGGCGCGCCCCCGCTTCAATGCGGCCAACGCCAAGAGGCCTGCGAGCGTCACCGGCATGACGACGCGTGCGTCGCCGAGGCCGGTGATCGCTATCATGGCGCGGTCGAAGGGGGCGCTGCGGAGCTGGCGGAAAAACTCAAAAACGATCTTGTCCAAGTCGACGAGACTGTCGCCTTCGGCCACTTCATCGAGGATGCCGAAGAAGGCCCAGAGGCCGAGCACTAACGGGATTGCAAGCAACGCGATCAGCGGCAGGTCGAGCAGCCGGGCAGCCCAGCCTTGCGGAACCCTGCGGGCAAGAAAGGATTCGTCGCGATCCAGGTGGCGATTGATGGCGTTTATCGACCGCGTCGCCAGACCGGCTGCCAACGATGGCAGTACGGCAACCGCAAACCACGCCAATCCGACGATGAGCATCAAAATAATGGTGAGGATCATCAAGCGGCTTTCGCGATCAAAAGGGGGCGGGATCAGACGCGGGGAAGACGGCCGAGGCCGGGGATGGTCAGGACGGAACGGATGAGCGCTGCGACGTAAGTGTAGGCGGCGGCGCGCAGGAGCTGGCGGGCGGCACTCAGATCGGAGGGCTTGAGGAATTGGCCGCGTTCGAGCAGGGGCAACGCGCGGTTGAAGCTCGCGTCGAACTCGACCGGCAGCGTCGTCACCTGGAGGACAAACGAGAGCAGCGCCATGCCGCCAAAGCCGATCACATTCAGGATCAGGGCTGCCGCGCTTTTGTTCAGGATCATGAGTAGCGGGGCCGACCACAGGAACGCCTGGGCGATCATGCCGAAGACGTGGGCCTGCTTGGCGAGCGTCTGGCGGCGCTGGAACATCGGCAGGTCGACCGCGTGCTGCATGGCGTGGCCGACTTCGTGGGCAGCGATTGCCACTGCCGACACCGAGCGTCCACCGTAGAACCGCTTCTGGAGCCGGACAGCACGGGCTTCGGGGTCGTAGTGATCGCCCTGCTCGGTTTCCTCGACCTTGACGTGGTGGAGCTTCATGCCGTCAAGGACGTGGCGTGCGAATTCAGCGCCGGTGCCGCCAATATCCGGCCGGTCGCCGGCATGGCGTTCGATCGTGTTGTGGACCCAGAACTGGGGCAACGCTACGAGCAGCGTCGCGATCAGCAGGACAAAGATTATCGCAACCATGCTTAGTCCTCGAAATGAAGCGCGTTGAGATTAGCATAAATGCGCGTCAATTTCGCGGCAGCTCCCTGATAATGGCCGGGATTTGTAGGGTGCAATAGGCGCAGCCGTATTGCACCCTTCTTTGGGCAGCCGGCGCAATACGCCAAGGGGCTATTGCGCCCTACGAGGGGCGCGCAATCTTAACTCCGGGCCAGAGCGTTGCCGTCGCGCGTTCGTACTGCGGCGGGTAGGACAGCGTGGCGCCGAATTTTTCGGCGGCGTGCCAAACCCAGCGCGGGTTGTCGAGCAGAGCGCGGGCGAGGGCGATCTGATCGGCTTTGCCGGACGTGATGATATCGTTCGCCTGATCGGGGCCGGCGATCATGCCGACGGCGCGGGTGACGATGGTCGAGCCCGCTTTGACGCCGGCTGCGAACGGCACCTGATAATTGGGGCCGACCTCGATCTTGGCTTGGGCGACGTTACCGCCACTGGTGACGCAAACGTAGGTTCCGCCGACGGCCTGGAACGCATTTGCAAAGGCGGTGGCTTCCGCGACGTCGATGCCGCCGCTTCCTGGAACGCCAGGCTCCGGCTGGACCCATTCAAAGCCGGTGATACGTGCGCCCAGCGCCATGCGTGCGGGCATCACGGCCTTTACTGCGCGGGCGACTTCGAGCGGGAAGCGCATGCGGTTTTCGAGGCTGCCGCCGTACGCGTCGGTGCGGTGGTTCGACTGCGGCGACAGGAACTGGTGGAGCAGGTAACCGTGGGCGCCGTGGAGCTCGATGACGTCGAAGCCGAGGCGGCCGGCGCGGACTGCCGCCTGGACGAAGGCTGCCTTGACGCGCTCCATACCGGCGGTGTCGAGGGCGACAGGCGGTGCGTATCTGCCGAAGGCCGATGCCGACGGGGCAACCGTCGTCCACGGGTCTTCGTTTACCGTCAGCGAGGAGCCGCCGAGCCAGGGAACGCGCGTGGAGGCCTTGCGGCCGGCGTGGGCAAGCTGGATGCCCCATTTGGTGTCGGGCGTTGCGACGCGGCGGGCGGCGTCCAGCGCGCGGGCGAGGGCTGCTTCGTTGAGGTCGGTGTAGAGGCCGAGGCAATGGTGGGTGATGCGGCCGATGCGTTCGACGCCGGTTGCTTCAAGGACCACGAGCCCGGCGCGGGAGAGGGCCAATTGCATCAGGTGCTGGATGTGCCAATCGGTTGCCGAGCCATCGCTCGCAGAGTACTGGCACATGGGTGCGACCGCCACGCGGTTCGGCACCGTCAGCGGTCCGATGACGAGGGGCGAGAACAGGTTGGGCGTGGTCATCGGGAGAAGCGCTCCTAAGGCCAAAAGCTCGAAGCCCTATAGCAGACAGTTCACTATTCCGGAACGAGACGCAACTTAGCGGATCGCGGCGGCAAGCCCGAAGTTAGAGAAAGCGAGGGGTGGAGCGGCGCGGCTGGAAGCCGGATAAGGGATTCCCAGCACAACGCCGGTCAGGATGGCTATGACGAGCCCCCACCGCCGCACTGTTGGCCGAACGGGTTCGCCCGGAGAAATAGGTAGTGGTAGGGGGAAGGGCATCCTGATTCAGAGCGGGGCTTGGAAATAGTAGTTCAAACCGATCCGCACTGTTTGCATATCGGTGGCGATGCGCGATATGACCGTCTCTCGGCTTGGGCTCCCATCTACAAAGAACAGCGCCCCTTGCGCCTGCTGTTCACCGAAGTTGATGTATTGATACTCGAGCTTCAGCGCCCAGTTGTTCTGTAGTGCGCGTTCGATTCCCGCCCCCAGCACATAGCCGACACGGGCCTCGCTACTGTTCACCCGAGCGTATGCATTGTTCTGAGGTATGAGATACGTCGCATTACAATCCAAATTCCCGATCGCTACGCCGGCGGTGACATAGATGAGCATGTCGTCGGTCGCGATACCCAGGCGGGCGCGCACCGTCGAGAACCAGTCGATGTGGACAGACGAGGTATAGGTAAATGGGAATATAGTCGGCGGAGCAAAGCTTGTCGTCGCCGAACCCGAAATGCCGGACCCCTGGAAATCCGCTTCGATGCCGGCGAAGGCGTGTCCGTCCCTACGGTTGATGCCGATCTGGATGCCGCCGAATCCGCCCTCAGCGTCGATGCTGTAGTTCAACGGGCCATGCGCATAGGGCACGGCCGAGGGATTAAGCACAACGATGCCGCCGTCGATGTCTGCCGAGCCGTAGCCAATATTGGCGCCGATGTAGGGGCCGTTCCAATTCTGCTGCGACTGGGCGCGGGCCGACACTCCTGAGGCAAGCGCGAAAATAGCAGCGACAAGACCAATTGCCCAACGCAACATAAATACTCTCCACTCGGCAACTGAACCCAATCGCAGACGTAAAATTTTTGAAAAACTATTCGAAAAACTCAATCAACCCTTTCATATAATTTCACTTTTGGCTTTCAACCACGAGTAGATTAGAATTTCCGCGAACCTTTTTTCCCACTCCCGCTTAAATAATTTTGTGTTATAATTCAATCACTTACGTCATCTCAACGGATCCGGCTGAGGCTGTGTTAAAACAGTCACGGTGGAGGGTAATTTTTGGACCAGGCGTACTTATCAAGTCCACAACATGCCAGATGGCCGGCGCAGCTTGACTTCCGCTCGGGGTCGAAAGCTGGCATTCGTGCCAAAATAAAAAACGGCCAGAGATTGCTCCCGGCCGTTTCTAATTTGGGTAATAGGAATGCTGAGTGTTACTTCACGCCCAGCAATTCAACGTCGAACATGAGGGTGGCGTTGGGGGGGATGACGCCGCCGGCGCCGCGTGCACCGTAGCCAAGCGCTGGCGGGATGATGAGGGTGCGCTTGCCGCCCACCTTCATCGAGCCGACGCCTTCGTCCCAGCCCCCGATGACTTGGCCGACGCCGAGCTTGAATTCGAAGGGCTGGCCGCGATCGACCGAGCTGTCGAACTTCTTGCCTTTGGTGCCGTCGTTGTAGAGCCAGCCGGTGTAGTGCATCACGCAAGTCTGGCCTTTGGCAGGCGTTACGCCGGTGCCGACGGTGGTGTCGGTGATGCGCAGTCCGGAAGCGGTGGTTGTTTCTGTCATGGGTTTCCCGGCGGCTTGTGCCGCTGCTGGCGTTGATGATGCGGTGGTGATCGAGCCGGTGAGCGCGGCCGCGAGGCTTGCAACAATGGCGTCTCGTCTCGTGAAGCGTGCCTGCATCGCGTGGGCTCCTGGTGCAAGTGAAAGGCGTGGCGAGGACGTGTTGGACTGTCCGTTAGGCCCCTGGATTGCCTGGTCAGGCCCGGCCATGGATTAAGGGAAAAGCCTATTCGTCTTTGCCGTGGCAGTGCTTGTACTTCTTGCCCGAGCCGCAGGGGCAGGGGTTGTTGCGCGAGACCTTGCCCCAGGTCGCGGGGGCGTTGGGGTCCAGGCCAGCGTTTTTGCGGGTCTGAACCGGTGCTGATTTGGGGGCTGCGCGTTCGGGCGCGCGCGCCGTGGCGCTGCCAGCAATAGCACGGTCAACGAGGGCAAGCTCTTCGACGGCTTCCGGCGGCAGGCCTTGGTTGTAGTAGCGCGCGTCGAGTTCATCGAGGCCGGTCGAAGCATCGATGTGATGAGCTTCCATCGGCGGAAGATCAACCATTCTGAGCTCGGGCTGTTCTTCGCGCGGGGCGAGCTGGACGTGCATGAGCTGGCCGGTGGTCGCTTCGCGCAGACGGCCAAGCATGGTTTCGAACAGCACGAACGCTTCGCTCTTGTATTCGTTCAGCGGGTCGCGCTGACCGTAGGCACGGAAGCCGATGACCTGACGCAGATGTTCGAGCGTCACGAGATGCTCGCGCCACAAACCGTCGAGGGTTTGCAGCAGGACCATCTTTTCGATCTGGCGGTAAATGTCGGGGCCGATTTCAGCGGCCTTCTGCTCGTGCCGTTCGTCGGCAAGCTTGAGCAGGCGCTGTTCGATCTCTTCGTCGGCGATGCCTTCTTCGGCGGCCCAGGCAGGCACGTCTGCCTCGATGCCGAACACGTTTTCAACCGCGTCCTTCAGGCCGGCCGCATCCCACTGCTCGGCATAGGCCTTCTCGGGGATGTGGCGCTTGACGAGGCCGGACACGACTTCGTGGCGAAGGTCTTTGACGATCTCGGACACGTCGTCTTCGCCCATGATGTCAATGCGCTGCTCGAAGATCGCTTTGCGCTGATCGTTCATCACGTCGTCGTACTTGAGGATCTGTTTGCGGATGTCGAAGTTGCGGGCTTCGACCTTCTTTTGCGCCATCTCAAGCGACTTGTTCATCCAAGGATGCGTGATCGCCTCGCCTTCCTGGAGGCCAAGCGTTTTCAACACGCTATCCATGCGCTCGGAGCCGCAGATGCGCATGAGGTCGTCGTCGAGGGCAAGATAGAACTTCGAGCGGCCGGGGTCGCCCTGACGGCCGGAGCGGCCGCGCAACTGGTTGTCGATGCGGCGGCTTTCGTGGCGCTCGGTTGCCAGCACGTAGAGACCACCGGCGGCGAGCGCTTCGTCCTTTTTCTTGGCGACGTCGGCGGTGATTTCATCGCGCTTTTTGGCGATGGCTTCGTCATCGGGCGGGTTGCCGCCTTCGCTCACTTCCGCAACCCAATCGCGTAAGCGCGCATCGACGTTGCCGCCAAGCTGAATGTCGGTACCGCGTCCTGCCATGTTGGTGGCGATGGTCACGCCATAGGGCTGGCCAGCCTGGGCAACGATGCCGGCTTCCTGCTCGTGAAAGCGGGCGTTCAACACTTTGTGGGGGATGAGATCGCCGTTGGTTGAACCGTTCGCGCCCTTCTTGGCGATGGAGACGAGATAGTTGCCCATGTCGACGAACTGGGCCTTGAGATCGTCCTGCTTCTTGATCGTCTCGGCCTGGGTCAGCAACGTCTTGCCGATGCCCTCGACGAACTTGCGGTCTTTCAGCAACTCCGAGAGTTGCTCGGACTTTTCAATCGAGGTCGTGCCGACGAGGATCGGCTGGCCGCGGCGGTAGCAATCGGCGATCGACTGCACGATGGCTGCGTATTTCTCTTTCTGGGTCCGGTAGATTTCGTCGTCATCATCAACGCGGCTGACGGCGCGGTTTGTCGGAATTTCAACGACTTCAAGACCGTAGATGTCCATGAACTCGCTGGCTTCGGTCGAGGCCGTACCGGTCATGCCCGACAGCTTGTCGTAAAGACGGAAATAGTTCTGGAACGTGATCGAGGCCAGCGTCTGGTTTTCCGGTTTGATCTCGACGCGCTCTTTGGCTTCCAGGGCCTGATGGAGGCCTTCCGAATAGCGGCGACCCGGCATCATGCGGCCGGTGAACTCGTCGATGATAACGACTTCGCCGTTCTTGACGATGTAGTCCTTGTCGAGCTGGAACAGCTTGTGGGCTTTGAGGGCCTGATTAACGTGGTGGACGTACGTCACGTTCTCGATGTCGTAGAGCGAGCCGGTCATGACGCCCTGCTCTTGCAGCTTGGCTTCCATCCGCTCGTTGCCGAGTTCGGTCAGAGACACCGATTTCTGCTTTTCGTCGAGTTCGTAGTCTTCCGGCTCCAGCGAGGGCATCAGTGCGTCGATGGACTGATACAGCTCGGCGCGGTCTTCCAGGGGGCCCGAAATAATGAGCGGGGTGCGTGCTTCGTCGATCAAGATGCTGTCGACTTCATCGACGATGCCATAAGCGTGGCCACGCTGGACCATCTCGTCCTTGCTCATCTTCATGTTGTCGCGAAGATAATCAAAGCCCAACTCGTTGTTGGTCGCGTAGGTCACGTCGCGTCTGTACTGCTCCTGGCGTTCGGCATCGTCGAGATCGTGGACGATGACGCCGACAGTGAGCCCCAAGAATTTGTAGACCTTGCCCATCCATTCGCTGTCGCGGCGGGCGAGGTAATCGTTGACGGTGACGACGTGGACGCCTTTGCCAGCGAGCGCGTTCAGATAAACGGGGGCGGTCGCGACCAGGGTTTTACCTTCGCCGGTCTTCATTTCGGCAATGTTGCCTTCGTGGAGGACCATCCCGCCAATCAGCTGGACATCGAAATGACGTTGACCTAGCGCGCGTTTGGCGGCTTCGCGCACCGTTGCGAAGGCGGGCACCAGCAATTCGTCGAGGGTCGCTTCGCCGTCAGCGAGCTGCTTGCGGAACATGACGGTGCGTTCGCGCAACTGCTCATCGGTCAGGGCCGAGATTTCAGGTTCGAGCGCGTTGATCGCCTCAACCTTGGGGCGATAGCCCTTGATGCGGCGCTCATTGGATGAGCCGAATATCTTTGCCGCGAGCGAGCCGAACGAGAGCATTTCGGTTGGTCCTTGATCCATGAGGCCAGATACAGCGGAAGCCCAGACGCGGATTGTCCGCTCCAGGCCCGATGTGGTCACGGCTGCGCCCGCCCCGAGGGCAACGCAGCGCCAGCCAATTTCAAGGCAGAGATAGTGACGGCCACCGCGGATTGTCAACGAGGACAGCATGGCTTGTGGTCGCAGCGCCCAAATAGTGCCGCTCTCCTCTCCCATTGTTAACTTGGCAGACAGAGGCCAGCCCGCTAGGAGAGCGTCGTGCTTTCCAGCTGCCGATGCATAATCCTGTCCGGCAGCGCTTCTCTTTGTCTCAAGACTACCGTTTAACATCCGCCAAAGTCCGAGGTATCCGCCGTGACATTACCCCTGCGCCTGCGCACTCCCGCCCTTTCGCGTTCCGCCCTGACGCTCGCTCTCGTCCTCGGCAGCGCCACGTTTGCGGCACCTGCGGCCGTTATGGCGCAAGACAAGATCATGGCGACCGTCGACGGCAAGAAGATCACCGAAGCCGACCTCAAGCTCGCCGAATTCGAAATCGGCGGCGATCTCGGCAATCTGCCGCCGGCCACCAAGCGCCGCGTGCTCGTTGAATACATGATCGAAAATCAGCTTTTTGCCGACGCTGCCGAAGCCAATAAGCTCTCGACCGGCAAGGACTATGAAGACCGCCTCAGCTACTGGCGCCGCCGCGCTCTGCGCGACACGTTCTTCGACAAGAACGTCAAGGGCGACGTCAGCGACGGCGTGGCCAAGGCGTTCTATGAGGACCAGGTCAAGGCGATGAAGCCCGAGGAAGAAGTCCAGGCCCGCCATATCCTCGTGGACAGCGAAGAAAAGGCCAAGGAACTCTCCGAAAAGATCGCCAAAGGCGGCGACTTTGCAGCGCTGGCCAAGGAAAACTCCAAGGACCCCGGTTCCAAGGAAGATGGCGGCATGCTCGGTTTCTTTGGCCGCGGCCAGATGGTTCCCGCGTTCGAAGAAGCCGCGTACCGCCTGAAAAAGGGCGAAGTATCGCCGCCGGTGAAGAGCCAGTTTGGCTTCCACATCATTAAACTTGAAGACCGCCGCGAGAAGAAACTGCCGACGTTCGACGAGGTCAAAGACCGGATCCTCAACTCGATGATCCAGAAAAAGGCCCAGGAAGTCGCCATCGCGCTGCGCACCAAGGCCAAGATCGAGTACGTTGATCCGGAAGTGAAAAAGCTCGCCGAAGAGCAAGAAAAGGCCCAGGCCGAGCAAAAGAAAGCGATGGAAGCCCAGATCAAGGGCCAAATCGAAAAGATGGAAAAAGAAGGCAAGACACCGCCGGTGGCTCCCGGCGCCGAACCGAAGAAATAAGTTTGAATTTCCGGATGATTTGAAAGGGCCGCTTGCCACAAGCGGCCCTTTGCTTTTGAAGGAACGGCGATATTAAAGGCGCTGCGCGTATAGGTCTTCCGCCGTATAACTCGCTCGGGAGGCGACCCTCCCGAACCCTCCCTTTTTCGGGCCAAAGTAGATCGAGGACCGCCATGGCATCGAACCCCACGAAGACGTCACCGTTTGCACCGAAGACTCTCGCGGTGCTGCCGCCGATCGATGGGGTGCGTATTGCGACCGCGCAGGCCGGCATCAAGTACAAGGGCCGCACGGACCTGATGCTTGCCGTATTCGACGCGGGCACCGTGGCGGCAGGCGTGCTGACGCAGTCAAAGACGTGTTCTGCGCCGGTCCTGCGGTGCCGGGAGAGCCTGGCATCAGCTAGCGATGCTCGTGCGCTTGTCGTCAATTCCGGGAACGCCAACGCTTTCACCGGCAAACGCGGTAAAGAAGCCGTCGATATGACGGTCGCGTCCGCGGTGGCGGCGACTGGCGCGCCGGGACCGGGCGGCGTCTACGTTGCCTCAACGGGTGTCATCGGCGAGCCGCTGGAGGCCAGCAAGTTCAGCGGCCTGCTGGGCTCGCTGGCGAAATCCGCCAAGCCCGACATGTTCGACCCTGCCGCGCGGGCGATCATGACGACGGACACCTACCCGAAGCTTGCCACTAAGACCGTGATGCTCGGCGGCGTTCCGGTCACCATCAACGGCTTCTGCAAAGGTGCAGGTATGATCGCGCCCGACATGGCGACCATGCTGTGCTTCATCTTCACCGATGCCGCCATCGACAAGGGCGTGTTGCAGCGGCTGGTTTCGGCCCTTGCCGACCAGACGTTCAACTGCATTACCGTCGACGGCGACACCTCGACCAGCGATACGCTGCTTGTGTTTGCGACGGGAACGTCCGTGAAGCGGGGCGCGCCGGTGATCTCAGACATGGCGGACGCCGCCTGCGGGACGTTCGTTGGCGGCTTGCGCTCGGTCATGCACGACCTCGCCTTGCAGGTCGCCAAGGATGGCGAAGGGCTGACCAAGTTCGTGACGTTCCACGTCTGGGGCGCGGAAAACGATATAGCCGCGCGCCGGATCGCGTTTTCGTGCGCCAACTCGCCGATCCTCAAGACAGCCATCGCTGGCGAAGACCCCAACTGGGGACGCGTCGTGATGGCGGTCGGAAAGTCCGGGGAGGCGGCGGACAGGGACAAACTGTCGATCTGGTTTGGGCCGCATATCGTCGCCCGCAACGGCGAACGGGCGGCCGAATACGTGGAGACGACCGTCGCCGGTTATATGAAAAATCCAGAGATCGTCATCCGGATCGACGTTGGCGTCGGCGGCGGACAGGCAACCGTGTGGACTTGCGACCTAACGCACGATTATGTGTCGATCAATGCGGATTACCGCTCGTAAGCTTCGTGCAGTGAAGGCAAGCGGGTCTTTGCCTTGCGCGTGGCCGCCCCACCAACCCCATGCGCGGATTGCCCCCTGGACCCCATGACTTAAGGAACCTTATGCGGATTGTTCTCGTTGCGGCAGCAGCCCTCGTGGATGTCGATAACCGGGTGCTGATTGCGCAGCGCCCGGCGGGCAAGTCGATGGCGGGACTGTGGGAATTCCCCGGCGGCAAGGTCGAGACCGGCGAGACGCCGGAAGCCGCACTCCGGCGCGAGTTGGCCGAAGAGCTTTCTATCGATATCTGCGAGAAGTGTCTGGCACCGTTCACCTTCGCCAGCCACGCCTACGAGACCTTCCACCTGCTGATGCCGCTGTACTTGTGCCGCCAGTGGGAGGGTGAGATTACGCCGCGCGAAGGCCAGGAAATTGCCTGGGTTCGGGCCAACAAGCTTTCGTCCTACCCCATGCCGCCTGCCGATTTACCGCTCATTCCGTGGCTGCGGGATTTACTTGCGTAATCTTTTTGTTCCACCTATGTTCAACGCATGGGAACATTTTCTACATACGAAGATGGCACGTTGGGAGAGCAGCGTAACCGGCAGCTGCAGGAGCGCCGCGCGCGATACAGGGCAGGATTGTGGGCGGAGTTCTTTGCCGCGATGTATCTTTCGCTCAAGGGCTATCGCATCCTTGCGCGCCGCTACAAGACCCATTCGGGCGAAATCGACTTGATTGCGGTTCGCGGCGGTACCGTCGCCTTTGTCGAGGTTAAGGCGAGGCTGACGTTTCAGGCCGCGGAGTTTTCGATTTCTCCCCGCCAATCCCAGCGCATCCGCCGGGCTGCAGAGCAGTGGATGTCGCGCAGCCCGCGTTTTCAGGACTTCGAGCAGCGGTTTGACGCACTCTACATCCTGCCCGCGCGTTGGCCCACGCATTTGGCGGGCGGTGCATGACTGCTCATGCTAAATCCACTTCATTCAGGATTATCGTGGAGCCGCACTGATGTCTCGTCCTCTCAAAATCGCCTGTCAAATGGATCCGGTCGAGCGGATCGACATCCGCGGGGACAGCACCTTTGCGCTCCTGCTCGAAGCCCAGCGGCGGGGGCACGATCTGTTCTATTACACGCCGCCCGATCTGGCGCTCATCGGCAGCCGGCTGATGGCGCGCGGTCAGTCGATCCGGGTCCGGGACGTCATCGGCGACCATTATGTCCTGAGCAATCCTCGCACGATCGATCTTTCGGCCTGCGATGCGGTTCTGCTGCGGCAAGATCCGCCGTTCGACATGGCCTACATCACCACGACCCACCTGCTCGAACGCATCCATCCCAAGACGTTGGTGGTCAACGATCCGACGCATGTGCGCAATGCGCCGGAAAAGCTTTGGGTGCTCGATTTTCTCGATCTGATGCCGCCAACGATTGTGACGCGTCAACTCGCCGATGTGATGTCTTTCCGCGCCGAACATAAGGACATCATCGTCAAACCGCTCTACGGCAACGGCGGGGCCAGCGTATTTAGAATTCGCGCCGACGATTCCAATCTTGCGTCTCTCGTCGAGCTGTTTCAGACCGTGTTCCGCGAACCGTTCATGGTGCAGCAGTACAGGCCCGAAGTGCGCGCGGGCGACAAGCGGATCATTCTCGTTGATGGCAAGATTGCGGGTGCTGTAAACCGGGTGCCGGCCGCGGATGAAACGCGCTCAAACCTTCATGTCGGCGGCACGGCGGCGGCCGTCGAAATTACCACGCGTGACCGGGAAATCTGTGATCGCCTGGGTCCTGAACTTGCCCGCCGCGGTTTGATTTTTACCGGCATCGACGTGATCGGGCCCTATCTCACCGAGATCAACGTGACCTCACCAACTGGTATCCGGCAAATCAAAGCATTCGGCGGTGTCGACATCGCCAGTTTGATTTTCGACGCCATCGAACGTCGCGTCGCGGCAAATGGGGGTAGGTTCGGCACATAATGTTCTCTTATTGTTCTTGACGAGAACAAAGCGAAATGTTAGGTCTAATCAACGGTTAAGCGTCGGTCGCACCAGCAAAGAAAGCTCTTCCATGTACGGTCAGATGTCCACGCTTGCATTCGTTGGGATCGAAGCCCGGCACGTCCAGGTCCAGGTTCGCGTGACACCGGGCCAACCTGCGTTCGCCATCGTGGGGCTGCCAGATAAAGCGGTCGCTGAAAGCCGGGAGCGGGTGCGTAACGCGTTGCACGCGGTCGGGTTGGGGCTGCCAGGCAAGCATATTACGGTCAACTTGGCACCTGCCGACCTGCCTAAGGAAGGCAGTCATTTCGATCTGCCGATTGCGCTCGCGTTGATGACAGCACTTGGGGCGATCGCGCCAGACGCAATTGCCGGGTACGCGGCGATCGGTGAGTTGGCGCTCGATGGGTCAATCCGGAAGGTTCCGGGGGCGTTGCCTGCCGCAATCGGTGCCAACGCCATTGGGAAGGGGCTCATTTGCCCCACCGAGAGCGGTGCAGAGGCTGCGTGGGCGGGGGAAGACCTCGATATCATCGCGCCGCCCCACCTACTGGCGCTCGTCAATCATTTCAAAGGGTTGCAGACTTTGCGACGGCCCGAACCAAACCTTGAGCGGGAAGTGGCGTTCCTACCCGACCTCAAAGACATCAAGGGCCAAGACACGGCCAAGCGCGTGCTCGAAATCGCTGCTGCCGGGGGGCACAATCTATTGATGATCGGGCCTCCAGGCTCGGGCAAGTCGATGCTCGCCTCGCGGTTGCCGTCGATCCTGCCGCCATTGCAGCCGGAAGAAATGCTGGAAGTGTCTATGGTTCACAGCCTCGCGGGCGAACTCATTGGCGGCAAACTCGCGGTCGACCGGCCGTTCCGCGCGCCGCACCACTCGGCCAGTATGGCGGCTCTCGTCGGCGGTGGTTCGCGGCCCAAACCGGGCGAGGTAAGCTTGGCCCATCTGGGCGTGCTGTTCCTGGACGAGTTGCCCGAGTTCACCCCGCAGGTGCTCGACAGCTTGCGACAGCCAATCGAGACGGGCGAGACCGTCATCGCTCGGGCGAACCACCGGATTACGTACCCGTCCCGGTTCCAGCTGATCGCTGCAATGAACCCGTGCCGGTGCGGTGGCGGATCGGCGGGGAATTCGTGCAAACGCGGGCCTAAGTGTGCTTCCGACTATCAGGCGCGAATCTCAGGGCCGTTGCTGGACCGGATCGACCTGCAGATCGAGGTACCAGCGGTGTCGGCGTCCGATCTCGTTTTGCCCGCTCCGACCGAAAGCAGTGCCGAGGTGCGCGCGAGGGTGGCAGGCGCGCGGCGGATGCAGCGCGACCGGCTGTCGGCGCATGGCATCAAAAGCTTGGGCAACAAAGGCCCGCGCACCAATGCCGACTGCTCGGGACAACTGCTCGAACAGATCGCGATGCCGGACGATATTGGGCTCGCGCTGTTGCGGCAGGCCGCCGATACGCTGGGATTATCCGCTCGTGGATTTCACCGGACGCTGAAGGTCGCGCGCACGATTGCCGACCTCGATGGGGAGGAACGGGTTAGCCGCATGCACGTGGCGGAGGCCCTCAGCTACCGGCGGGAAACCTTGTCGCGCGCCCAGGCGGCTTAGCGTTCGCCCCAATCGATGGGCAGCATTTTTAAGTTCGGTTTCCGGCCAGCGGAAGAGGTTGTGCTTTCCGCTGGCCGGTCAAGGTGCAGGTCAAATTTCGGGAAGACGTTACGCCTGACCGAACGGTTTGACTTCGAGGTTATGCTGCATCTGGGCGGCTTCGAGGGTGTTCTTGAGGAGGCAGGCGATGGTCATAGGGCCAACGCCGCCGGGGACGGGCGTGATGGCACCGGCGACTTTGACGGCTTCGTCGTAGGCGACGTCGCCGACGAGTTTACCTTTGCCGTCCGGGCCGGTGATGCGGTTGATGCCGACGTCGATAACGATGGCGCCAGGTTTGATCCAGCTACCCTTGACGAACTCGGGGCGACCAACTGCTGCGACCACGATGTCGGCACGGCGGCAGACGGCCTCGAGGTCACGGGTACGGGAGTGGGCAACGGTGACGGTGCAGTCTTCCTTGATGAGAAGCTGGGCCATCGGCTTGCCGACAATGTTGGAACGACCGACGACGACGGCGTCGAGACCTTTGAGGCTCGGCTGGACCGACTTGGCCAGGATGATCGACCCGGTGGGGGTGCAGGGGACGAGGCAGCGTTCGCCAATCGAGAGACGACCGACGTTGACGGCATGAAAGCCGTCGACGTCCTTCACGGGGTCGATGGCTTCGATAACCTTGAGGCTGTCGATATGCTTGGGCAGCGGCATCTGGACCAGGATGCCGTGAATCGTCGGGTCGCGATTGAGTTCACCGACGAGGGCTAGGAGTGCCGCTTGGCTGGTTTCGACCGGGAGTTTGTGCTCGACCGATTTCATGCCGACTTCGACGGTCTGGAGGGCTTTGTTCTTGACGTAGACTTTGCTGGCCGGGTCTTCGCCGACGAGGACAACGGCCAGCCCCGGTACAAAGCCGTGATCGCGCTTCAATTCGGCAACCTGCGCGCCTACGTTTGCGCGGACCTGCGCTGCGATCGCCTTGCCATCGATAATGCGGGCTTGTGACATCGTTTCTTTCCCTTACGTTTTTGGCTTTTTTGCTTGAATGACCGCCAGCCGATCCTGCAACCGTGCAACCATCGCGCCTGGCTCTGCGCTGATGGTCACCGTCTTGACACGCGATTTTTGCCCCGCAGTCAAAGATACACTACTTTTGGCTAGATCGAGCCAATCCGCAATGAGACGTTCGAGCGCGCCATTGGCTTGGCCGCCAGCTGGCACCGCACGGACGCGGGCGGCGAGGGCTGGACCCTCCCCGCTCTCGCAGATGCCTTCGACGCGATCGCTCGATGATTTCGGCGTGAGGCGAACTCTTAATTCCAGTCCGCGCGAGGTGAGGCGTGCGCAAGGCGGCAGGTCTGCGCTCAAACGACGGCCTTGGCGATGTTCGGCAAAACGACAGCTTGGATGAACTGGCACCCGAGCAGTAGGACGATCGGCGAAATATCGATTGCGCCCAGGTCGGGCAGGATCGAGCGGATCGGGCGCAGGAGGGGTTCGGTCACGGCCAGGAGGGCCTGATAGATCGCGCGGACGGTCGGATTATGCGGGTTGACCACGCCAAAGCCCATCAACCAGGATAAGATCACGCTGGCGAAAATGATGTAAATGTACATCGTGATGAGCCCGCTGATAAAAAGTAATAGTTCCTGCATCGGGTCTATCCGTTGTTTTTGACTGAAGCCAAGCCGACATCTAGCGGTGTGGCGGCAAGGCCGCAAGCGTGGACCGCTGAACACTCCACCCAGGCGCGTTGACATTGGCTGTGGTGCAAACCAAAATATTGATGGTTGGGGTCGTAGCTCAGTTGGGAGAGCGCGTCGTTCGCAATGACGAGGTCAGGGGTTCGATTCCCCTCGGCTCCACCAGATAGATTTCTAAGGCATTGGGAAAGCCGACGCCGACACCTGTGCCAAGTGGCGCTGCCACTGATACCGGTTCATTGGTAGCCGTATCAACTTCGGCCCAAATCCCCGTCGTTATTGATACCGCGACAGCTTGCAGCTTTTTTCTCCGCGCAAGTTGGGACAAGGTCGGCCTACGGCGTTGTCTTGGTCTGCTGCTGACACTACCCCGGTGCAGCGACTGGGCGTAGTCTTCGCTCTTGCACCCAGCCATATCAGCCTTCCCCGATATCCCTGTCGGGTCGGCCTGCACGTCGGTTTTTTCGAGGCTTGCTCGGCGTTCACTCACGTTGCGGCCTGCACACGCGCATGGTCACCAAGTCGTGACCGCTATCCAGAGGCTTCAGACATTTCGTCACCTCCATGCCTGCTCCGGTTGCTTCCGGCTGGACCGGATGCCGGGTGGGACTTGCACCCACAGGAAAGCGCCGCCTTTGCCGCGGCGCCTTTCGCAGCTTGTGGCGGCTTCCAACGCATGCCCGCCGCGCGGCAATTCATCCCCGGCTTGACTTGATCGGGCGGTCGCCGAAGATTGACTCGGCAGTTCGTATTGGGATTGCGTGATCGGTATCGGCGATCGCAACCTTCAAGAGGCAGTCGATGGCACGCAAGCGACGTCAATCCGGCGGCAAGGCCGGATCGCGAAAAGGAGCCGTTGGAGAGCCGTTGCGGGCGGCGCCGGCGCAAGCCTCCGTTGCCGAAATCGCCCTCTTCCCAAAACGCACGATCTGGATTGCGATGGCGATAACGACGGCCGCCATCCTTGCATTCGGCGTGGCCTTCCGACTCATCAATATCAGGGGACCGGCTTCGAACGCGCAGGACTCATCCGCGGCAACCTTCGTTGGCAGCGAGACCTGCGCCGGTTGCCACCAGGCCGAAGCCAGACTGTGGCAGGCTTCGCAGCACAAAGCAGCGATGCAGCATGCGACCGACAAGACCGTGCTCGGCAATTTCGACAACGCGAGCTTCGACTATTATGGCGTGCATTCCCGTTTCTTCCGCAACGACGGCAAGCATTGGATCGAGACCGACGGGCCCAACGGCGAGCTTGCCGAATTCGAAGTGAAGTACACTTTCGGCATCGATCCACTCCAGCAATATCTCGTCGAATTCCCTGACGGTCGTGTCCAAGCGCTTCCGATCGCCTGGGACAGCCGACCGCAAGACAAAGGCGGCCAGCGCTGGTTTCACCTTTCGCCCAACGAGGCAATCAAGCACGACGACATTCTCCACTGGACGAAGCTGAACCAGAACTGGAATTTCATGTGCGCGGAATGTCATTCCACCGGCGTACGCAAGAATTACGACGCCAAGGCCGATCGCTTCGCGACCACGTGGTCTGAGATCAGCATCGGCTGCGAGGCCTGTCACGGTCAGGGCTCTCGTCATGTCGCCTGGGCGCGTGGGCAGCAGAGCTGGTGGCCGTTCGGTAAAAGCCAGGTTTCGAGCAGGGGGCTACTGGTGCTCTTCAACGAGCGCCGCGGCGTCACTTGGCCGATCGACGCGCAGACCGGCAACGCCCGGCGTAACGTCGCGCCGGCCACGCTACGCAAGGAGGTCGAGACCTGCGGCCTGTGCCACGCGCGCCGCGCCGGCTTCCAAGAGGATTGGTTGCCGGGTCAGTGGTTGTCGCAGACCCACGCAGTGGAAGCGCTAGTGCGCAACACCTATCATCCCGACGGCCAGCTCCGCGACGTCGAAGAACCGTACAACTACACGCCGTTCAAGCAGGGCAAGATGTTCGCCGCCGGCGTCACATGCAGCGATTGCCACGAGCCGCACAGCGCAAAACTTCGCAACCCGGGCGAAAGCGTCTGCCTGCAGTGCCATGGTCAGGACAAATATGCCGATGTGAGGCATCGCCACCACGAGAGCGCCGATCCGCCGCCGACATGCATCTCGTGCCATACGCCGGCGCGCACCTACATGGTGATCGACCGGCGCCACGATCACGCCTTTCTCGTGCCGCGGCCCGATCTATCGGTCAAACTGGGAACGCCGAACGCCTGCAACGACTGCCACCGCGACAAGCCTGCGCAGTGGGCCGCCGCCGCGGTCGAACAATGGTTTGGCCCTGATCGAAAAGGCTTTCAGACCTTTGGGCCGGCCTTCCATGCCGCGCGCAGCGATCAGGCCGATGCCGCCGCCTTGCTCGGTGCTCTAGCTGTCGACAAGAATGCGCCGGCGGTGGCGCGCGCCAGCGCGCTTGACGAACTTGCCTCCCATATCTCGCCGACAAATATTGCAATCGCACGCACGGGTCTTGCCGATCCAGATCCGATGGTGCGGATCGGCGCACTCGATATGCTGGAAAACGTGCCGGCCTTCCAGATCTGGCCTTTTGTATCGCCGCTGCTCACCGATCCCGTGCGAGGCGTGCGGATCAGAGCGGCCTCTCTGCTCGCTTCCGTCCCAATCGCAAGCCAGCCGTCACCCGACCGCGCACCTTTCGATCAGGCGGTAAAGGAATTTATCGCCGCGCAGCGTGCCAATGCCGAGCGGCCGGAGGCCCGCACCTCGCTCGGAAATTTCCTAGCGCAGCGCGGACAGACAGCGGAGGCCGAGACCGAGTACAAGGCTGCGCTAAAATTGAACCCGCAATACACCGTCGCTGCCATCAATCTCGCCGACCTCTACCGGCAGGTCGGCCGCGACGACGACGGGGAGACTGTGCTGCGCAGTGTGCTTACTGCATCTCCGCGCAATGCCGCCTCGCACCATGCACTTGGCCTGACATTGACGCGACTGAAGCGAACCGGTGATGCGCTCGCCGAATTGCGGAAAGCCACCGAACTTGAGCCAGACCATTCGCGCTATGCTTATGTCTACGCCGTCGCGCTGCATTCCGGTGGAAGCCGCGACGAGGCCATAACGGTTTTGAAGGAAGCCCTGAAGAGCCATCCCGGCGATCGCGACATCCTGTCGGCGCTTGTCGCGTTCAGCCGCGTTGCGGGCGATGCCAGCGCCGCGCTCGGCTACGCGGAACGGCTCGCGGTCATCACGCCGGAAGACCGCAACCTCGCGGCCCTGATTGGGGAACTCAAGCGACAGACGGGCAAGCCGAACTAGGAACTGCCGACAGCCCTTCCCGCCTGCGCCATGTCGCGCGCCAGCAGCGCGGTCAGGATCGCGTGAAAGATGACCGCGGGCCACAGCAGCGCGCCGCTCGCCCCACCCGCAAAGCCGAGGTAAGCTAGATACAGCATGACGGCTGCGCTGTAGATCAACATGCCGGCCAGCGGCGGGCCGGGCCAGCACGCGATCGCTAAGGCTACCAGGGCAATGCCGGCCACCCGCGCCACCGGCACGGCGACCCCGGTCAATGCCTCGCCGAGCAACAACTGACCGGCCAGAGCGGGCACAATCAGCAACGCCAACCCGGTCGCGGCTTCGCCGGCGGCGGCGAACATCAATGCCTTTGTCATTCGTCCGACCTCACCTGTTCTTTCCCATCGCTGCTGGATGCTGCTAGCGCTTCGGTGGTTCAATAGGATCCGGCTCCGGTGCTGCCATCGCCCCCAGTTCTGCCTTAGACTCCGCCGCCACCTTAGCCTCCGGTCGGAGGTTGAACGTCAGCTTGTTGATCTTGCCAGTGAACTTGAACGGAACATCGTAGCGATACTCTAGCATCGCAACCCCGGTGCGCGTGTCCTGGCCGACGTCGAACGACTCGTCCCCCGGGAACGTGACCGGCGTGGTGTGTTCAATTGATTTTCTGTCCACTTCCTTGCCGTCCACGGAGAGCACACCCGTACCGCCATTGCCCAGATACTCATGATTGGAGCTCCCACTTCGGGTTACTCGGCCAAGAAAAATATCAACGATAAAATCGGGCTTCTGTATGGTGGACAGCAACTGACGCAAATGGATGTTACCGGAGCATCGTGGGCACCAGTGTTGATCGATGTCAATGTGGTTCCG
>JANLYB010000258.1:0-16080 GCA_031365425.1 Hyphomicrobiaceae bacterium | reverse complement strand
CGTTGGAGCCTGCGCACGCGCTGGCCTACGTGACCAAGCTCGCGCCGACGTTGCCCAAGGATAACCTGCTGGTCATGAACCTGTGCGGGCGCGGGGACAAAGACTTGTTCACCGTGGCGAAGGCGTTGGGGATTAAGGTTTGAGGGGGGGAGTATTGAGTTATGAAATCTTCACCTTTGGACATCCCGACCGTCGATCGCGAACTCGTGACGACTGAGGATATTGTCAGAGCGGTCCGGGACTCGCGTAAACAGGCGTGGCGGAAATGATCGTGGTGTTCTGGGGCAAGGTGCAGGGAGCTTGCTCCCACCACTCCATGGCCGCCCTCCGAGGCGGCCATCCAGGGGCCACGCGGATGGACCTCGCCTGTGGCCCTGGATAGCCGGGTCAAGCCCGGCTATGGAGTGTATATCTCCTAAAGCCGCTTTAGCGGTCCATCGCCGATAGTTGCGGCGATGCGTTTTGCGAGTTTGTCCCGCAGGTCAGCGGCGTCTGTCCATAAGATGTGGGAGAATTGTCTTGTGTCGAAATGGACTTCAGCGATTGCGTCTTCGCGGCAAGTCCAAATGACAGGAATCCGAAGGCCCATTGCGAAGCCTGCTTCGAAGTAAACGCCGCCGCGAGGTTTTCCCGGTTCGCAGGTCATGTCGGCGACGATGAAACGTGATCGGCGGATTTCGGCGATGATTTCGTCGTCAATCTTGTTGTTGTGTTCTTTGCGATCGATGCGAAGCGGCTTGAAGCCTATGTCTTCGATCGCCTTTGCGACGCCATTGTCATAAGCAGATTGAACCGATGAATTGAACCACATGGCCACGAAGACTTGTGCTGATGTTTGGTTAGCGACCGCCAGTTCGGCGAGTTTTGCGTGACCTCTGCTGTTCAGGCGGACTTCGCACATCCAATCGTGACCTGGACCTTTGGTCAATAAGTCGTTCTTTATGAGCTCATCGATCAGAAAATTGATTTCGTCTCCATTGGCGCACTCGCTTGCAGCCTCTCCTCCGTGTTTTGTAACTTCGTAACGCTGGATTGCTTCAGGGGTTTGGTTGTACCCATTGAAAGATACGAAGCTTCCCAAGCCTGTTTGCTTTGCTGAAATGTATTCGAGCAGCCGATCAAGTCGTTGAGCCACCGGTAGCGGGCGGAAATGTGGTTGTTTATCGAGTAGTTCGGTATTGACGGAAGGAGTTTGACCTTGTCGGTTCTGATCTGAGTCAGGTTGTTAATTTGGCTTTGTAGTGTGGGTTTAATCCGGAGAGCCTTCCGTCGGCTACGTCGATGTTGTGAAATCGTCCCCCTGCACGGGCCGAATTGATCAGCATGTATTCGAGAAGATTTGTTGTTTCTTCGGCAGGTGTGCCCCAGATAGGACATTTGATGTTGCGTGTAGTCATTAGGTCGTTCCTGCGTCAGCGTTCGTGAGTTGATGTAGCCTTTGTCTACTGAGTCGGGTCTTGAACGCAGTTGAAAACCGTGGTGATCCTTGGTTTTTGTTCGTTTTGTCATGGGTCCCCGCGCCAAGCGCGAGGATGGCGCTGCGTGGGTCTGAGGCTTATCCCCGTCCCCGCCTTCGTGACCTTTCTTGATCCCGCGCTTGCCATCCTTCGGGCATCCGCATACGAGAGGCGCAGAGATTTTGGTAGGGCCAGCTGAGATTATGACAAGTTCCACTCCGACACGGATCGACAGGCGGTTTGCGGCGTTGAAGGCTGAGGGGAAGCCTGCGCTGGTTTGCTTTGTGACGGCGGGGGATCCGGATTTTGAGACTTCGGCCAAGATTCTGGCGGGGTTGCCGGGGGCAGGAGCCGATATTATCGAGGTCGGGATGCCGTTTTCGGACCCGATGGCGGACGGACCGGCGATTCAGGCGTCCAGTCTGCGGGCGCTGAAGGCCGGTCAGAATATGATCAAGACCTTGAAATTGGTTGCGCATTTCCGCACGAAGGACGCTGAGACGCCCATCGTGTTGATGGGCTACTACAACCCGATCTATGTTTACGGCAATGAGCGGTTTTTGACGGATGCGAAGGCTGCCGGTGTGGACGGGCTGATCGTGGTGGATGTGCCGCCCGAAGCCGATGACGAGCTTTGTCTGCCGGCCATCGCGCATGGGTTGAATTTTATCCGTCTGGCAACGCCAACGACGGATGCGGCACGTTTACCGGCGGTCTTGGCCAATACCACCGGGTTCCTGTATTATGTTTCGATCACCGGAATTACGGGGTCGGCTGCGCCGGTCGTGATGGATGTGCACGCTCAGGTTGAGCGGATCAAAGCGTCAACAAAGCTTCCCGTCGCGGTCGGTTTTGGCGTAAGAACAGGTGAACAGGCGAAGGCGCTGGCGAAGGCTGCGGATGGTGTCGTCGTTGGATCGGCAATCGTAACCGCAATCCAACAAAGTCTGGATAAAGAAGCGCATGCGACTGTTAAGACGGTGCCTGCGGTCTTAGATTTGGTTGCAAGCATTTCGGGTGTGCTCAAGTCGGCCTGAGGCCTGCTTGGTTAGACTGGTTTTCGGTCGAAGCCGCACTAATGTTTGGACCTCGTGAGGAGTTTTCATCCAGTGAACTGGATCAACAATTTTGTCCGCCCCAAAATTCGCGGGCTGCTGACGACCAAGCGGGAGATACCCGATGGTCAATGGATCACGTGCCCAGAGTCGGGGCAGATGGTATTTTACAAAGATCTTGAGGCGAACCAGTTCGTGGTGCCGGGGTCTGGTTATCATTGGCGCATGACGGGTACGCAGCGGCTCGAGCATTTGTTTGACGGCGCGGAATATGTGCGCCTTATGCTCCCGATCGTTTCGCAGGATCCGCTCAAGTTTCGCGATCAGCGGCGTTATACCGACCGGCTCAAGGATGCAAAGACTGCCACCGGGCAGGACGATGCGGTGCTTGTTGGCGAGGGTAAGCTCGACGGGGTGCCGGTTGTGGCCGCCGTGCAGAATTTCAATTTCATGGCCGGGTCGCTTGGGATGGCGGCGGGTGAAGCCATCATCGCAGGGATGCTGCGGGCGGTCGAACTCGGTGCGCCGTTTATTTTGTTTGCAGCCTCGGGCGGTGCGCGCATGCAGGAGGGGATTTTGTCCCTGATGCAGATGCCGCGCACGACGATTGCCATCCAGCGGTTGCGGGATGCGAAGCTGCCCTACATCGTCGTATTGACCGACCCGACAACCGGCGGTGTGACGGCGTCATATGCGATGCTGGGCGATATTCATATCGCGGAGCCGAATGCGTTGATCTGCTTTGCCGGGCCGCGCGTTATTCAGCAGACGATCCGCGAGCAGCTGCCGGAAGGGTTCCAGAGGTCCGAGTATCTGCTGGCGCACGGCATGATCGATATGGTCGTGCATCGCCATAAGTTGCGCGAGACGCTGTCACGGGTGAGCCGGTTGCTGATGTCGGGCGTGTCGTTGCGGCGAGCGGCTGAGGCGGCCAGGAACGGCGGCAAGAAGCTCAACGGCAGCAAGGGCTATGTCAACGGTTCGGGAGGCGAGCAGCCTGTTGCCGAACAGCCGGTGACGACGGCCGTGATTGCTGACACAAAGAAGACGACGCCGGTTACCACTCAGGGTAAGTTGCCTTCGAAGGATGCGCCGCGGAGTTAGTAAGTCCCCCATCCCTACCCCTACCCGCGTCGATGCGGAGCATCGCTCCGCGATGACGGGGAGGGGAATAGAAACCGCGCCCGGGAGAGGGATGTGCCGACCAGCGATCACCTTCTGGCTGCTCTCAAACAACTGCATCCCAAATTGATCGACCTTTCACTTGGGCGGATCGAGCGGCTGCTTGTCCGGCTGGGCGATCCACATTTGCGCTTGCCGCCGGTCGTGCATATTGCAGGTACGAATGGCAAGGGCTCGATGACAGCCTTTCTCAAAGCCATGTTCGAAGCTGCCGGTAAGCGGGTGCATGTTTACACCTCGCCGCACCTTGTCCGGTTTCATGAGCGGATCGTGCTGGCCGGGGCATCGGGTGCGGCAGCAAAGCCGATCGGGGAGGCAGCGCTTGTCGATGTGCTGACGCGGACGCAGGCGGTCAATAACGGCGACGACATTACGCAATTCGAGATTACGACGGCGGCGGCGTTCTTGGCATTCAGCGAACATCCGGCAGACGTGCTGTTGCTTGAAGTGGGCTTGGGCGGGCGGCTTGACGCGACCAACGTGATCGCGAGGCCAAGGCTGTGCGTGATCATGCCGGTGTCGCTCGATCATGCCGATAAGCTGGGGGCGAGCGTCGGGTTGATCGCGGCGGAGAAGGCTGGGATTTTCAAGCGTGGCGTGCCTGCGGTGATCTCTGTGCAGGACGATGAGGCCGGGCAGGTGATCGGCGAGATTGCGCATCGGGTTGGCACGCCGCTGATTGCGTGGGGGCAGGATTTCGATGCGTACGAACAGCGCGGGCGGTTGGTGGTGCAGCGGCATGAGCAATTGATGGATTTGCCGTTGCCGGGGTTGCTCGGCCGGCATCAGATCGCGAATGCGGGCACGGCGGTTGCAGCGGCGATGGAGCTGGCCGATCTGGGGCTCGATGAGGCAGCGATTGAGGCTGGGCTGACGCGGGTCGTGTGGCCGGCGCGGATGCAGCGGCTGGTGGGCGGCCCGTTGCCTGCGGTGTTGAAGCCGGGCAGCGAGTTGTGGCTCGATGGCGGGCATAATCCGGCGGCGGGGCAGGTGCTGGCGCAGACGCTGGCCGATCTGGAAGAGCGGTCGCCGCGTCCGCTCCATCTGATCTGCGGGATGATGGGACTGAAGGATGCGGGGGGTTTTCTCGCGCCGTTCCGGGGGCTTGCCAAGGACATGATCGCGGTGCCGATTCCGGGTGCGAACGAGGCGCCGCATGCGCCCGAGACGCTGGCCGAGGCTGCGCGGTCGGTGGGGCTCAAGGCCGATGTGGCGCGCGATGTCGAAGCGGCGTTGCGGGCGATCGAGGCCACGCATCCGGGACCGAAGCGGATCTTGATCTGCGGGTCGCTGTATCTTGCCGGGCAAGTGCTCGCGCAGCAGGAAGGCGTCGTCGCGCAGGGGAATTGAGGGGTCTCTTACAATGCTTCCCCGGACGGCTTTGCGAGCACAGCGAGCAAGGCCGATCCGGGGCCTTTACCAGCATCAGGGTGGTAAGGGTCCCGGATCTGCGTGCGCAAGGCGGCGCACTTGTCCGGGAAATCAGTGGGAGAGAAAATCCGTGTCCCAGCAGACCTGAACCGGAATTATCGACCAATACACCGGAAAACTAAAAAAGCCCCGCCGGGTTAGGGCGGGGCTATCGTGTTTGTTGGGATCGTGTCAGCCGGTTAGGCGACGATGGATTTTTTGACCCAGTCTTCGAGGACGCGCTTTTGGACCATGGCGCCGGTATGGGTGGCGACGACTTTGCCGTCTTTGAAGACGAGCAGGGTCGGCATGGCGCGGATGGCATACTTGCCGGTGATGCCGGGGTTTGCGTCAACGTCAACTTTGACGACCTTCACTTTGCCCTTCATTTCAGAGGCAACGAGGTCGAGCGCAGGGGCCATGGCTTTGCAGGGTCCGCACCATTCGGCATGGAAATCGACAAGGACAGGTTCGGCCGACTTCAGGACCTCGGCGTCGAAGGTCTTATCGGTCACGGCAGCCGCATTGGACATGGTGTTCTCCTGTTGGAAGCGCGCTGGTCTGATCGCGCTCATTGGGCAGTTGTCGCACGTTGCCGCGCTCGGTGGTCGGTAATTAGGTAGGCAAGCCGACGACGTCAACCCTTTGAGTTCCAAACTCCCAGAGTCGTGAACAATAGACATCGAGCGTTTGAGGCGGAATTTCCATCAGGCTTGGGGTTTGGGTCCAAAGCAAGGCCGCACGGACGGTTTTGCCGGGGAAGATGGCCGCAAGGGCCAGTTTATAGGCCGCAAGCTGAACAAGATAGGTTTCGGCAACTTCGCTGAGCTGTGTGGGGGGCGGGCGATTGGTCTTGTAGTCGACGATCATAACCGAGTCGGCGGTTTCGACGAGGCGGTCGATCTGGCCGTTGAGTTTCAGGGGCGGTCCTTTGCCGGACGGGTTGGCGAGTTCGGCGACGATGGGGACTTCGGCTTGGCTCGATGGGCCAAACAGGGGGGCGAAGGTTGCGTGGTTGAGGATCAGCAGCGTCTCGGCGGCGATGCTGGTGCGGGCGGATTTGGTGAGTTCGGGCGCGCGAAGGTCGAGGAAGGCGGTGGCGGATTTTCGCCATGCGGTGGCGGGGATCGAGGGCAGGTGTTCGAGCAGAGCGTGGGTCAGCGTTCCGCGCAGGAAGCGGTTGTCTTTGTTGCGCTGGGGGGATGCGACAGCTGGTTCGCGTTTGGCGCGTACTTGGTCCGGATCGGTTTGTGTGACGGGATGGGCGACGGGTTCGCCGGCGTCGTCGAAGTCGTAGGGGGCGAGGCGCGAGGGGGCGACGGGAATCGCCGGTTGGGCTTCGCGTGGGGCGGGGGCATCTATCCAGGCCGGGCGCGGGGCCGGCGTCGTGTCGTGAGCGAGGTGTTCCTTGCGCGGCTCGGGCGTGGCAGTCTGGTCAACTGCCAAGCGCTTGACGGTGCGGTCGCCCTGCTTGACGTCGATGAGGGTGCCGCCGAGTGCGCGGGTGACGATGTCGTACCAGCAGCCGGTGGCGAGTTTGTCGCGCGATTGGAAGCCAGCGATGTAGAGGCGGTCGCGGGGGCGGGTCAAGGCCACGTAGAGCAGGCGGTTCAGCTCTTTGAGTTCTTCATCACGCAGGGCTGCTTTTGCGGCGGCAATAGCGGCTAAGTGGGACGAGCCTTTGACCGGCCAGACCGCAAGTTCTGTGACGCTGGAGGGCAGGTTGACGCCAGTCAGCGTCAGCAGTCCGCTGGCGGCGCGGCCCGATTTCATGGCGCAGGTGTCGGGCAGGAAAACAATGGGGGCTTCGAGGCCCTTGGAGCCGTGGACGGTCAAGACGCGGACTTCGTTGCGGCCCTGGTCCATGTCGCGCTTGATCTGGCGGTCGTCGGCACGCAGCCAGCCGAGGAAGCCGGTGAGCGAGGGCGGGGCCTGGTCGTCATAGGTGAGCGCGAGGTTGAGGAATTCATCGATGCCGTCGGCAGCTTCGGGGCCTAAGCGTTCGAGCATTTTCATGCGGCCGCCGTCCTTGTCGAGGACGGCTGCATAAAACTCGAACGGGGGCAGGAAGTCGGCTTCCTTGCGCCAGCGTTTGAGCAGGTCGGCGGGCTTGGCGAACGTGGGCTCGGTTTTGCCAGCATTGAGGAGCGCTTGCCACAGCGTTCCTTTGCGGCCGTGGGCGAGGGTGAGCAGGTGGTCGTCGTCGAGGCCGAAGAATGGACTCTTGAGGATGGCGGCGAGCGAGAGATCGTCTTCGGGCAGGGTCAGGAAGTCGCCGAGTGCGAGCAGATCCTGGACCGCGATCTGATTGGTCAACACGATGCGGTCGGCACCGGCGACGGGGACCTTCTTTTCCTTGAGGGCGGCGACGATCGTGGAGGCGAACGGCTCGCGTTTGCGGACGAGGATGAGGATGTCGCCTGCGCGAATCGGGCGGCCTTCGGACTCGAGCATTTCGCCAGAGTCGATCCAGCCTTTGATGGTGGTGGCGATGCGGTCAGCTAAGCGAACCACGGGCGAGGAGAGGGCGGCTTCTTTGAGCGGCGACCAGGCGTCGTTGTCCTGCTTGGGCTCGGGCAGTTCGGTGGGCCAGATTTCGACGAGGCCTGCCTGGCCTAGGCGCTTGACGGCGTGGTTGATGACGAGGCTGTGGTCGGTGGCGAGGCCGGGGGTGGCGGCGTGGTCGGCGAAAACGCTATCGACGGCTGAGAGGATTGGGCCGACGGTGCGGAATGAGAGGGTAAGTTCCTTAGCGTGCCAGGGCATGCCGACGTCGGTTGCGAGCTTTTTGAATTCTTCGCCGGTTCTGGCGAAGAGTTCGGGGCGTGCGCCCTGGAAGCTGTAGATCGATTGCTTTTCGTCGCCGACGGCGAAGACGGTGCGGGTTCCGGCTTTGCTGCCAGCGCCACGGTCGGAGAAGAATTCCTTGGCGATGTTGGCGACGACCTGCCACTGGGCGGGGGCGGTGTCCTGGGCTTCGTCGACCAAGATGTGGTCGAGGCCGCCGTCGAGTTTGTAGAGCACCCAAGCCGCGCCCTCGTGGCCGCTCAGCAGGTTGGCGGATTTGACGATGAGGTCTTCGAAGTCGAGGGCGGCGCGGGCGGCTTTGGCGGATTGATAGCGGCCAAGCACGGCGTCGGCGAGGCGGTAGAGGGCGAGGGTCGCTTCCACCACGTCGAGGCCGGTCAGTTCCTGATCGAGCGTGACGAAGCGGGCTTGGGCGCTGTTGGCTTTGAGTTCGAGGTCGGGGCTGGCTTCGCGGACGGCCTTGGTCATCAGGTTGGCGCGCGGCTCGCGAGTGCCGGTCAAGAAGAACTTGGCGAGGGTATCGATGCGCTGTTGGCCCAATTGCCTGGCGGCGAGACCGAGCAGGGTTGCCTTTTCGACGTCGGTTTTGGAACCGCCGGAGAGGGCGTCGGCCAAGCGCTTGAGGGTTGGGCCGTCGAGGACGTTGGCGAGTTCGGTGCGGATGCCGTCGGCTTGGGCGAACTGGCGGACGTTGAGAGATGAGCGCAGCAGGTCGCTGGCGAAGTCGAAGGGGTTGGCTTCGTCGTCACCGGGTCGCACGAGGCTGGAGAGCAGTTCGCGGTGTTTGATGGCGTCGGTCAGCAGGGTGTCGAACTGGTCGTCGGCGGCGTAGCGGATGGTGGCGGTCAGGGCGCGGCCAAGCGGGCTCTCTCTGTCTTTGGTGGCTTCGAACAGGGTGTCGTTGATGGCTTCGCCGATGAGGGTGCGGGCGGTGTGGTCGTCGAGGATTTTGAAGCCGGGCGCGACGCCGGCTTCTAGCGGGAAGCGCTGGAGCAGGCGTTCGCAGAAGGCGTGGATGGTCTGGACCTTGAAGCCGCCTGGGGTTTCGATGGCGCGGGTAAAGAGGGTGCGGGCGAGGTCTTGTTCGCGTGTCGAGGGTGGGGTGCCCAGCAGTTCGGTGAGGGTGGCAGCCAGGGCTTTGTCGTCGAGGCCGATCCAGCCGGCGAGGGTGTCGAAGACGCGCTTCGACATCTCGGCGGCGGCGGCCTTGGTGTAGGTGAGGCACAGGATGCGCTCGGGAGGCGTTCCGGTCAGTAGCAGGCGCAGCACGCGCTGGGTGAGAACGTGGGTTTTGCCCGTGCCTGCGTTTGCGCTGACCCAGACGGAGGCCGTTGGGTCGGCGGCCTGGGATTGCAGGCGGGTGGTTTCGGCGATTAGGGCTTTTGCTTTGTCGGACATGCTCAGGCCTCCTCATCATCGCTAGCTGTGGACCATTCGGCGACGCGGGCGAGGTGAGCGAATTCGTCGAAGTCGTAACGGAACTGAGCGCGGCGGGCGACGGCGTAGGGCGTCGATTGCTGGTCGAAGTCGGCGATGTGGCGGTTGAGGCCGGTGATCGTATGGGCTGCGAGGTCGCCGGAGTTCGCCTTGGCGACGAAAGTTTCGACGCCAGCGGGTTCGCCGCCGGAAGCGCGGATGTAGCGCAGGCCGGAGACTTCGATGTTGGGGATGCCGTCGAAGCCGCCCGCGATGGCTATGGCTGCTTCTAGCGAGAGCTGGGGCGAGGTTTGGGCTTCGACTTGCTTAGTGGTGGGAGGGGTGCCGGTTTTGTAGTCGGTGATAATGGCGGTGCCGCCTGCGATGTCGATGCGGTCGGCGCGGGCGGTCAGTGTGAAGGGTGCGTCGAGCGAGCCAATGACGGTTGCGCCCTTGATTTCGGCGACGGTGCGTGAACCGTCCGAGCGGCGGGCGGGTTCGGTTTCGGCAAACCAGCGGGCGAAGCGTTCGAAGCGGGGAAGCCAGAAGGCGGCGACGCGCGGGTGGCCGGTCCATTCCTGCAATACGGCGTTGGCGTGGCCCAGCAGGTTAGCTTCGATGTCGTTGGGGAGCGAACCCGGGTGGGCTTTGGTGAAACGGGAGAGGGCTTCGTGGATGATTGCGCCACGGATGGCGGCGTCGGGCTCAGTGCCGATCAGGGGGAGGGCTTCAAGTTTGAGGATGCGGGAGGCGTAGATCGCGTAGGGGTTGGCGATCCAGGTTTCGATGGCGGAGACGGAGAGTTTGCGCGGGCGCATGTCAACAGGCGGACGCGGGGCCGGGCGTTTGACGGGTGTGCGGTGGGATGGTTGGTCGCGCTGGCGGGCCCAGGCGAGATACGTGGAGGCGGTGCGTTCAGCGCGCAGGTGGTCCTTGAGGCCCATACTGGCGAGCACGGCTTCGAGGCGCATGAGCCAGCGTGACGGGACCGTTGGCACGCCTTCGATTTTTTCGGCGCGGGTGAGATAGACGCGCTCGCCAGCGATGAGTTGGGTGAAATCGTGGGCGGCGTAGCCGATTTTTTCCTCCGGCGCGGGCAGCTTGAGGGCTGCGCGCATCGGGCGGTTGATCCAGGGGCCGGGGTCTGCGGACTCGGGCCAAGTGCCGTCGTTGAGCGAGCCGAGGATCAACACATCGCACTGCTGGAGGCGGGCTTCGAAGGGACCCCAGATCGACAGGCGCGGGTGGACCGGGATGCGGGGGCGGACGTTTTCGGTGGCGATGAGCGCGCGATAGAGGTCGGGGTAATCTTTTGCGGCGACATCGGGAGCGATGAGGTCCGGCTGGAGCAGGGCTTCGAACAGGGTTTTGGCGGAAAGGCCTGCTTCGCCTTGCCAGAGGGGGGAAGGGGTGGGTTCGGTACTGGCTTCGAGGGCGGGTTGGCCTTCGGCGGGCGCGGGGGCCGGTTCGGCGCAGAGGTTTTCGGCAACTGTGGCGTGGGCCTCGGCAAAGGTTGCGAGGGCTAAGCGGTCGTGCGTGTCGAAGAGGGCGACGAGCGGGGCGACGGCGGTTTCCAAACGGTTGAGGATGTCGTGAGCGCCTTGCCAGTCTTGCGGGAACAGGCGGCGGACGGCGCGGGGACGGCGTTGGCTTTTGGCTTCATCGCCGTCGAGGCAGTCGCGTTCGGCGTTATCGAGGGCGGCGCGGATGCCTCCTGTGCCCTGGCCGAGATAGGGGCCGCGGAAGGCTGCGAGTTCGATGGCGCGGGCGGCGCGGCGGATTTCGAACGGGGGCAGTTGGAGGCGTACGAGCGGGTGCTTCAAGAGTGCGATGGTTGGGCCGGGGGCGAATTGCGTGGCGATCGCCTCGATGGTCAAGTCGAGGATAGTGCCGGGAACGGTTTTGGCGAACGGGCGGCCTGCCGAGTCGTCGACGCGGATGCCCCAGGCTTCGAGGCGGATGGCGACGCGGCGCGCCAAGAGGCGGTCGGGCGAGACGAGGGCTGCGGTTTTGCCGGGTGTCCCTGCTACCTCGCGCATGATGAGGGCGACGGTTTCGGCTTCGTCCTGGGCGGAGGCGGCTTCGATGAGGGTCAAGCCGTTGACGGCTTCGACGTAGGACGGTTTGTGGGCGCTGGCTGCGAAGGTGTGCCAGCCAGCGGTGGTGGACGAGGGGCGCATGGCTTCGCTGACGAGCTTGTCGCGAACGGCGAGGCCGGGAGCTTGAGCAGAGCCGGAGAGCAGTGTGACGTCCTTGCGGTCGACGCCGAGACGGTCGAGCAGGGTTTTGAGGCCGAACTGCGGGTGCTCGGAGTGGGGGCGGCCGTCGCTGCCACCGCAGGTGATGGCTTGCCAGCTTGCCTCATCTAAGTCGAGATCGACGCCGGGGAGGACGATGGCGCCCTGGTCGAGGTTGGCGACGGCGCGCATGAGTTCGACGGTGGCCGGGATTGAGCCGGTGACGCCCGCGACAATCATGGGACCGGCGGGTTTGGTATCGTTGAGGCGGCGGGCTTCGGCGAGGATCAATTGGTTGCGGCGATCCATCGGCGAGAGCTTGCCGCATTCGGCCAGGTGAGCCGGCCACCATTGGGTGACGATCTTGAGGAAGGTCAGCGTCTGCTGCCAGTGGGCGGAGAATTCGTCGTCGACGATGCCTTCGAGGCCGGCGAGGGAGACGTTTTCGGTCTCGACCATGTCTATGAGGCGGGCGAGTTCGCGGGCGAGGTTGGCGGCTTGAGCGGGGGTATCGGCACCAGCGGCGACGAAGGGTTGGCCGCCGGTTGGGTCGTCGTCGTCATGGTTTGCTGCGCGCATGGCGGCGGACCATTGCATGACGAGTTTGGTCAGGACCAAGCGGCGTTCAAGTTCGCTGACGGAGGCTGGGATTTCGAGTTCGGCGGCGCTGATGGAGCTCAAGCCTGCTAGCCCCGAGAGCAGCGTCAGGTCTTCTTCGCCTTCGGCAATGGGGCGGATGCGCGGGAGCAGAAGGGCGCGGGACGAACCTGCGGCGAGGAAAGCATCCTGAAGCGCGCGGGTGGCGCGGCGGGTCGGTAACAGGAGGGTGATGTCTGCCAGTTCGAGCGGACTGCGCGGTTTGCCGTCGGGCGTGGGCAAGCGGCCATCGAGCAAGGCTTTGGCGAGCGTCAGCAGAAACGGTTGCGACGGCGGGATCGTGTAGATGCGGGGCTTGCTAGATGGCTTGCTCACGATCCATGCGCCTTTCTGCTTCGATGACGGCTTCGGGCGTTCCGACGTGCATCCAGGTGCCTTCGAGGCGAACGCCGTAGAGGCGGCCGTGTGCAATCGATTTGTCCCAGATTTTGTTGAGCGAGAACGCACCAGAGGGCGCGCCTTCGAACATGCGGGGGTGGGCAATGGAGACGCCTGCGAAGACATAGGGTGTCTTTGTGCCGGGCTGGCGGCGGGAGATCTGGCCGGAGGCTGCCATTTCGAAGTCGCCGTCGCCGTCGTAGCCGATGCTGTCGGCCAGCGGGGCCAGCAGCATGAGGCTGTCCATGGTGTCCGGGTTCCAGACGGCACAAAGTGCTGAGAGATTTTGCGTAGTGCGTTCGATCCAGACGGAATCCGAGTTGTGGATCAGGAAAGGGCCAGCTTTGAGATGGGGCCAAGCCTTGATGACGCCGCCACCGGTTTCGAGCAAGAGGCCGCGTTCGTCCGAAATGGTGATGGCGGGACGGGTGCGCGGGGCGAGATGGGATTCAAGGACATCGGCCATGTAGTGGACGTTGACGATGGCGCGGGGGATGTCAGCGGCAGCGATGCGGTCGAGCACGCGGTCGATGAGGGGGATGCCGTTCAGGGGCACCATCGGTTTGGGGATGTCGTGCGTCAGGTGGCGCATGCGTTTGCCCAAGCCTGCCGCCAGCACGAACGCAGCGTGCGGCCGCCATTGCGGATCGGTTGTCATGCGGGCGCTCGCGTGCGGGTTGGGGAGATCGGCTTGGCGCGGATGGTGGGCGGAAAGGCGCGGTCGTACCAGGCGGCGAGAGCTGCCAGTTCGGGGTGGGTCAAGTCGCGGACGAGATAGGACCAGATGCGCGGGATGTGGGCGAGGTAGGCGGGCTTGCCGTCGCGATGGGCGAGGCGGGCGAAGATGCCGAGGATCTTGGAGTTTCGCTGTGCGCCAAGGGCTGCGTAGCTCCATTCGAACGAACGGCGGTGGAAGGCCGGGTCGCTCGCCGCGACGGTATCGCAATAGTGGGCGAGAAGTTCGGCTTCGAGGGCGGCTGGAACATCGACGCGGGCATCCTGCAGAAGGGACACCAGATCGTAGGCGTGGGGGCCGATCTGGGCGTCCTGGAAGTCGATGATGCCGACGTTTTGGGGCGGGGCGCGATCAGGCAGGGCGAGCAGGTTGGGTGAGTGGTAGTCGCGCAGGGACCAGCCTTGGGGGAGGGTTGCGAGACGGTCGAAGACGGCGGACCAGAGTTGGTTGTATTCGGCTTGGACGCCGCCGGGGACGGGCGTGCCGTGGACGGCGGGCCAGTACCAATCGAGCAGGAGTTCGGTTTCGATGCCGAGGGCTTGGTGGTTGTAGGCTGGCATGGTGACGGTGGAGCCGCCGGGGAGCGGGAGTTGCGCGGGCGGCGTGGAGGCGCGTAGGGCGACGAGGGTATCGACGCCGGTGCGCCAGAGGTCCGATTGGCTGGCGGTCTTGCCTATGGTCGAGCCGAATACGGCGTCGCCGAAGTCGCCGATGATGAGGAGACCGGCGTCGAGATCATGGGCGTGGATCGTAGGCGTGCTGAAGCCTGCGTTGGCGAGGTATTGGCCGATGGCGACGAAGGGGCGGACGTCCTCGGCTAAGTGGGCGATGCGGCTATACGGGAGGCCGTCCCGGATGGGCGGGCCGTCGGGCTGGCGGGGCCAGTCCATCAGGATAGTTGGGTTCCCGTCCGGGCCGGTGACGCGAGCGTAGCGGCGGACGGAAGCGTCGCCTTGAAGGTAGTGGAGGGTGTCGCTTGCGTGGCCGGAGCGGGCGAGGAAATCGCGGATGGTGATGAGGCGTTCGAGGCGCGGAGCCCAGGTTGAGGCAGCGGTCAGGGTGATGTCACGGGTGTCTACGCTCGTGGTGGATTCGGCGATGACGATGTCGAGGCGGGTGCCGGTGAGGCGGCCTTGCGCGCGTTCGGGCCATTCGACAATGGCCGCGCCGTGAGAGACGGCTTCGTCGAGGCCGAGTTCGTCAAGTTCGCTGGGATCGTTGAGGCGATACAAGTCGAAATGGGCGAGCTTCAATCGTTGAGTGTCGTAGGTCTGGACCAGTGTGAAAGTGGGGCTGGGGACTTCGGTGACGATGGGGTGGGTCAGGGCCTGGATGAAGGCGCGTGCGAACGTGGTTTTGCCGGCACCCAGGTCGCCATGCAGGGCGATCAGATCGCCGGGGCGGACGGTCAATGCGATCAGTTGCGCAAGGCGCACGAGGTCCGGCTCATCGAGGTTGGCAATTGTGCGGTCCAGGGTCATCGGCGGGACCATATGACGGGGACGCACGGCGTGCAATTTTTGCGGTGCCGGGTTGTGGACAACCGGGGAATTGGTCGCGGTTTGGGCCATGTCGTAGGGCGCAATAGCCCACTTTCGTATTGCGCCGTCTCACAGCAGACAAAGCCGGCGCAATACGCTGCGCTATTGCGCCCTACGAGCGCGTGTTTGTCAGCCCTTCAATACCCGTCCAGCCACCGCGTCGAGTTTGGCCAGGATGGTCGGGTCGCGGCTTTCCGGGGCTGTGATGAGGGCGACTGAGAGGGCGGTGTCGGAGCCGATGGGGCAGGGTGGATGCTGGCGCGGAAAGTGGCGGGCGAGCGTCAGGACGAGGCGCTGGGCGGCTGCGGTGTTGCCGGCCATGACTTTGATGACGGCGGCGACATCGACGGCGGCGTGATCTGAGTGCCAGCAATCGTAGTCGGTCACCATTGCTACGGTCGCGTAGCAGATCTCGGCTTCGCGGGCGAGTTTGGCTTCGGGCATGTTGGTCATGCCGATCACGTCGCAGCCCCAGCTTTTGTACAGCAGGCTTTCGGCGCGGGTCGAGAATTGGGGACCTTCCATGGCGAGGTAAGTCCCGCCGCGCTGATATGGAATCGCCTCGTGTTTGATTGCGCGTTCGACTTCGTCGACGAGGAGCGGCGAAACGGGATCGGCTACAGAGACGTGGGCGATCATACCTGAGCCGAAGAACGATTTTTCTCGTGCGAAGGTGCGGTCGATGAACTGGTCGACGAGGACGAAGACGCCGGGGGCCAAGTGTTCCTTGAACGAGCCGCAGGCCGAGATAGAGACGAGGTCGGTGACGCCGGCGCGCTTCATGGCGTCGATATTGGCGCGGTAGTTGATGTCCGTCGGTGAGATTTTGTGGCCGCGGCCGTGACGGGGGAGGAAGCGGATGGGCAGGCCGTCGATGTCGGCGAACAGGATCTGATCGGAGGGCTCGCCCCAAGGGCCGGTGACGGTTTCCCAATGGGCGTTAGAGAGGCCTGGCAGATTGTAGAAGCCGCTGCCGCCGATGATGCCAAGTACAGATGCCGTCATGTGACCCTCGCTTGTTGTGGCGTTGTGCATAGCGTGGGCGGTAAGTGAAGGGAAGGCCAGGGGTTTGGTCTGTGGGCGCTAGCATAAGGGCGGTTCAACTCCCTCTCCCCCTGGGGAGAGGGCCGGGGTGAGGGGTACTTGAAGCCGAGCGGCTTAGAAAGTGCAGCCCCCTCATCCGCCCTTCGGGCACCTTCTCCC
>JANLYB010000248.1:0-22001 GCA_031365425.1 Hyphomicrobiaceae bacterium | reverse complement strand
GGAAATCGGCGCTGATCCGGTCCACCTGATGTACGTGATCGAACAAGCGGTTCGCCGCGATCAGATGCCCCACGAAACCGAAGAACGCTACCTGGAATTCATCAAGGAAGATCTCGCGCCTAAGTATGCCGAGTTCATCGGTAACGAGGTGCAGAAGGCTTATCTCGAATCCTACAACGACTTCGGCCAGAACCTGTTTGACCGCTATGTCGCTTATGCTGATGCCTGGATCGAAGACCATGACTTCAAGGATCCCGACACTGGCCAGCTCATGAGCCGTCAGGTCCTCGATGGCGAATTGTCGAAGGTCGAAAAGCCAGCCGGTATCGCAAACCCCAAGGATTTCCGTTACGAGGTCGTCAAGTTCTCGCTCCGGGCGCGCGCCAAGAACGGCGGCAAGAACCCGAGCTGGACCTCGTATGAGAAGATCCGCGACGTGATTGAGCGGCGCATGTTCAGTCAGGTTGAGGAGCTGCTGCCTGTCATCAGCTTTGGCGCCAAGAAGGATGGCGAAACCGAAAAGAAGCACCAGGAGTTCGTGGAGCGAATGGTCGCGCGCGGTTACACGCCGCGTCAGGTCCGCCGCCTCGTCGAATGGTACATGCGCGTGAAGAAGTCGAGCTGATCAGCGGCCGCTGCGCAGCACGATTGAAGCGATGAAGTAGCCAAGGAGGGGGCTGTCCGCCCTTGCTAAACGCGGACGGCCCCGCCGCGAATGAGGGACAGCGCTTGCAGATAACCGACCGCCGTCTGAACCCGAAGGCCAAGAGCCTCGGCAACCGCCAGCGCTTCATGCGCAGGGCGAAGGCTGAGATCCGGTCCGCGGCCCGCGAGGCGTTGAAGAAGCGCAAGATTACCGAGGTCGAGGGTAGCCAGAAGATCTCAATCTCGACCAAAAGCCTGAGCGAACCCTCGTTCGGCCTTGGCGGCGATAGCGGTACGCGCGACTTCGTCCTCCCAGGCAATCAGGACTTCACCGTAGGCGACACCATCGCCAAGCCGCCCCAGGGCGGCGGCAGCGGGTCTGGAGCAGGTGATGGCTCGGGCGACGACGATTTCGTTTTCACGCTCACCCGGGAGGAATTTCTCGACTTGTTTTTCGAGGACTTAAAACTTCCCAACCTCGTCAAAGTGCAGCTCCGATCGTTGAAATCGTCCAAGCTCGCCCGTGCTGGCTTCACCACCGACGGCTCGCCGTCGCGCTTGAACGCCTCCCGGACGATGCGGAATTCACTCGCCCGCCGGCTGGCGCTCAACCGTCCGAGTTTGGAGCGCATTGCCCAAGCCGAAGCCGACCTAGAAGCCGCGCGCGCGCAGACCCCGCCCGACGCTGTCCTCGTCGCCGAATTGACCCGCCAGCTCGACCATCTGCGCCATTTGCGCCGGGCCGTTGCCTTCGTCGATCCCATCGACCTGCGCTACAACCGCCACGAACGCCGGCCGCAGCCGACGACTCAAGCGGTGATGTTCTGCCTGATGGACGTTTCGGCCTCCATGACCGAGCCGTTGAAAGACTTGGCCAAACGCTTCTTCATGCTGCTCAACGTGTTCCTGAACCGGCACTACCGCGAGGTCCAGGTTGTCTTCATCCGCCACACCACGCAAGCCCAGGAAGTCGATCAGGCGACCTTCTTCGAGGCAACCTCAACTGGCGGCACCGTCGTTTCGACGGCACTGGAGGAGATGCGCAAAATCATCGAGCAACGCTACCCGCCGCGCGACTGGAACATCTACGCCGCCCAAGCCTCTGACGGCCACAACGTCGGCGAGGATATGGGGGTTTGCGTAAATCTGCTGGAGCACGAATTGCTGCCGGTCTGCCAGTATTTCGCCTACATCGAAGTCGGCCATCCCGGCGGCGGCTTTGGCGGCGAAAGCGTCGTCTGGCGTGGCTATACCCCGCTCGCCAAGCGCGTCGCGAAATTCGCCGTCCGCCAGGTTGCCGACCCCGGCGACATTTACCCCGTCTTCCGCGAACTCTTCGCGACCGACAAGTCAACCGCGTAAGAGAGGCGAAGCGGCCCATGCCCGTCACTGCTTCCAATACACCCATGTTCGACGGCCCCGAATGGACCTTCGACCTGTTGAAAAAGGCCTACGACGAGATCGAAAAAATCGGCGTCGGCGAGATGGGTTTGAACTTGTCGCCCAACGTGATCGAGGTCATCACCGCCGAACAGATGCTTGACGCCTACGCTTCCATCGGCATGCCGCACATGTACCGGCACTGGTCGTTCGGCAAGCATTTCGCCCGCGATGAATCCCAGTACCGCAAGGGCAACCGTCCCCTCGCGTATGAGCTGGTCATCAACTCCGATCCCTGCATCAATTACATCATGGAAGAAAATTCCATGACCATGCAGACGCTCGTGCTGGCCCACGCCGCCATGGGTCACAATCACTTTTTCAAGAACAACTACATGTTCAAGGATTGGACGCGGCCCGACGCCATCCTCGACTACCTTGAATTCGCCAAATCCTACGTCACGCGCTGCGAGGAGCGCCACGGTGCCGAAAACGTCGAGCTGATCCTGGACGCGGCCCACGCCCTCATGTCCCAAGGCGTCAGCCGTCACCCCGGAACGGGCAAAGCGACAACTCTCGCCCGTGAAGCCGAACGCGAACTGAAACGGCGCGAATACGAGGAGCAGTCGTTCAACGACCTGTGGCGCACCGTGCCCAAGGGGCAAGGTGGTATCGACGTCGATACCCGCGATGCTCCAGGTGACGCTAAGGAAGCACAAGCCATCGGCCTGCCCGAAGAAAACCTGCTCTATTTCCTGGAGAAATACGCCCCTAAGCTCGAAAGCTGGCAGCGCGAATTGCTGCGTATCGTCCGTATGCTCGCCAACTATTTCTACCCTCAGCGCAACACCAAGCTGATGAACGAGGGTTGCGCAACGTGGACCCACTACCACATTATGCATCGCCTGCATGACAAGGGCCTGCTGACCGAAGGCTCAATGCTGGAATTCCTGCACAGCCATTCGTCCGTCGTGACGCAACCCGCTTGGAGCGATCGCCGCTACTCAGGCCTCAACCCTTACGCGCTTGGGTTTGCCATGATGCGCGACATCGAGCGCATTACGGTCGATCCCACAGCCGAAGACCGCGAATGGTTTCCCGAATTCGCAGGCTCCGGCGACGCCATCGCCGTCTTGAAAGAGGTCTGGTCCGACTACCGCGACGACAGCTTCGTCATGCAGTTCCTCTCGCCCAAGCTCATCCGCGACTTCCGCCTGTTCGAGGTCCGCGACCGCTCTGCCGCCCCCCTGGTCGAGGTGCGCAACATTCACAACGAGCAGGGTTACCGCAACGTCCGTCGCGCGCTGTCTCAGCAATACGCGGTCGCAACCCACGACCCCGACCTGCAGATCGTCGATGCGGATCTGAGCGGCTCACGCCGGCTCCAGATCGCTCACCGCGTCCGCAACGGCGTGATGCTCGACAAGGCGAGCTGTGAGCGGGTCCTGCTCCACGTCGCAAGGCTCTGGGGTTATCGTGTCAAACTCGTCGAAATCGACAATGCCAGCGGCAAAATCCTCCGCGAACACCAATCCCTGCCGATCCCGTAAGTCGCGCGAAGATTGTATTCTCGCGCGCCCCGCAGCATTCGTCACGACCTCTCTTTCCACAATAGGGCGCTTTTGCTGGTTGCCGGAGGAACCCGTCCCCTCGTTTGTGGCCCGGCGTAAGTTCGCACCGCGGACTTGAGAACGCTGGATCAGCTCGAGACTGCCAACGTCGTTCTCGTTTGGTCATGATCAGGCGACATCGCCCAAACGATGGGGGCTTCCGACTTGGCTTCGCCTTGAGGCCAAGCAAAGGCAACATCGGCTGCGTCCCGTCCAGCAGCAATCCGGACAATCTCATCAACCGAACTCATGCGCGTCGGATCAAACGAGTACCACGCGCCGCCATTGGGTCCATTCAAGTACGCTTGAAAAATGGCGTGGAAATCTTGCGGGTAAAGCGCCACCGCGTAAACGCTCGCGTATCGGGCTGGAATGCCCAACGCGCGGCAGAGCGCGATGCCAAGATGGGCAAAATCCCGGCAAACGCCCTTCTTCGACTGAAAGACATCGACGGCGGTTGAGTTCGGGCCCGTGCTACCGCTCGTGTATTGCAGATTATCGAATATCCAATTACAGACGCCGGCGACCCGGCTATGGCCTTGCGGCATCGCACCGAATGTCTGAAAGGCAAATTCTGCGAAGACGTCCGAGGGGCAATAACGGCTGGGCGCGAGGTACGTGAGGTACTCCATGGGAAGCGCGGTGAACTCGAATTCGTTGACGTAGTTCGGATCGACGCTCGTGGTATCGAGATCGATGGTCGCAGTGTAGACGATCTCCACCAGTCCCGGTCCAAGCATGGTCCGTATCACCCGCGTCCGCGTGACAGGATCTTCGTAGGCCGCATAAAAAGCCCTGCCGGCGCTGGCGGGCAACGACAGCATCTCACTCAGCACTGTTTGCCTGTCGGCTTTGGCAGCCTCGATCTGAAATACAAAGCCAGTCTCTTTGTCCAGCGTGTAGCGCAGGGTGCATCCGGCAGACACGAGCATGGCGATGGTGGCCTCAAGTTTGATTGGAGGAACGACGTTACGCTACAGGAAACACAAACGTTCCAATTGGCCTGAAGGTCACAAGGTTGTGTGATGAGCCGGTGATCTCACCCTGCGGATTTTGGTCACGCGGTCAATCGCCGTTGCTTCATCGATTTCTGTACCCGACCTGATCCGCACCACGCGCTCGAGGGTTGTGATGAACACCTTGCCATCGCCACACAAACCCGATCGTGCGCCGCGCACGATGGCCTGGATGGCGTCATCCCTCTTGCTCGCCGGCACGATCACTTCGAGTAAGAGCGTCGGCAACAAGTCCGGCGCGTCCGGCCCGCCTCTGAAACTGGGAACGAGAACAGGGTCGCGCCCATGCCCGCAACAGGTCGTAATCGTTATGTCCGATATATTTGCGGCAAGTAGTTCCCGGCTGACAAATTCCAACCTCGCGGGTTGGATGAACGCGGTAATCATCTTCATCGCGTAGTCTCCATGCTGCGCCGCCCGATCTCACCTCAGCAAGGTTGGTGCCACGACGAAGTTCCACTAAAATCAGGGGGTAGGAGTTGTGCAAGTTCCAAGTAGCCCAAATAACACCCCGTGGCTGCGCAATAACCGGGCAGACGTGGACCCCTCTTCGCAACCGGAGAACACTCACGAAAGGTCTTGCAAAAGGCTGAGCAGCTTGCCCAGCAGCGGGCTCGGCACCTAAGTGAAAGAGGGCTTTTGGCTGCCAGAATAACGCTGAGCCAGAATAACGCTGAGATTGGGCTGCGTTCTGGCGCGAACGACGCCGTCGTCGTCTCAGGCTACGCCCGCAGCGCTGGGACGGTCGTTCCGCAATCATTCGAATATTGGGGGAATGGTACCAGCTCTTGGGGTCGAACCAAGGACCTCTAGTTCCACAAACTAGCGCTCTAACCAACTGAGCTAAGCCGGCATACCTACTTCGACGATACGACGTCGACCGTCCCGAAACAAACTGCTCTCCGTCGCGTTGGTTGTGGCCCAACACATAGAGAAACGAGCATCGAAGCAGAGCACACAATGACGCGTCCTGCCGCGAATTTCAAGACCAGACGCATGCTCTAAGCCGTATGCAATCGCGGGTCAATACCCGCCTTGCCGCTTGGGGCGGAAGAATGCTGCCGCATGGGCCGGTAGAACGCTAATGGCCCGCCCGCATCTCTGCGGACGAGCCGGAATATTGCGGGTAACCGTCCCTTATTTGCTCAAACGCAGCTGGGTCAGCACGGTGGCAAAGCTCTGTAGAGCGGCGTCGAGCTGGGCCGAATTCGAAGCGTCTGCGAAGTATAGCGAACCTGGCGTCGCGCAAGCTTGAAGCGTCTGCTTGGCAACGAGCTCCGATCCGAAATTGCCTAAGCCAAAACCAATCGTGAACACGACGATTCCCTTGGCTTTCATCCCATCGCAAAGGGCCAGAGCCTGCTTGCGGGCTTCATCGTGGTGGTAGGCCGTATTAAAGATGCCGTCCGTCATCAAGATAACAGCCTTGATCAGTTTAGGTTTAGCCCCTTGCGTATCGGAATAGGGTGCGGGTGCACTCTTGCCACCCCAGAAAGCGGCGTAGTCCTCCGAGACCAGATTCCAGCCCCACTGAGTTCCAATATGACCGGCGGTGAACCCGCCCTCTTTGTACTTGTTGACTTGGGCAATAAGCGCAGCGCGATCATCCGTCAGCGGTACTACGGCTTGCGAGGGACAGGCATATAAGTTGTTGCCGACATTCCCTTCGGTCGGATCGATATCTTTGGTGCCGTCAGCAGCCACGTCGAATGTGCCGCCAGCAGATGGAGACTTGTCAGTGTAGGTGGCGGATACACGTTCCGTCACGCAACCATCGACGCTGCGGTTACCGGTGGCGGCGCCGGCATACTTACCCAGATTGACGGCCGCCGCGAACGGCGCGACGCCGATGCGGATCTTACGGCCTGCCTGAGGAGAGGCGGGGATCAGCGTCTCGGCGAACGACTTGAACGCGGCTTTCAGGCCGTCGATCTTTCGCGGGCCACCGCCAGGAGGAACTTCGCCCATCGAACCCGTGATGTCGAGCGCCATGCCGATTTCGAGATCCTTGCTGTCGAAAGCGATCGTCGACGTAACCGGCACGTTGACCTTCTTGAACCCGGCAATGGCCATCAGCGTCATCGGTACATCGACCTGGGCCGACACTGTCACAGTCGAATCCGTGATATTGGGCGAGATAACCGGAACCGGAATCTTCGTCTGGACTTTCGCAAGATCCGTGGCGTTCTGGTTGAAATAGCTGCGGGCAATCTGATCGACCTCGGCTGCGGTGAGCTTGCCGTCCATCATCGCGCGTCCAGCGGCAAGACCGGCAGCATCGACGGCGTCGGAGAGCGCGTGGCGGGCGAGCAGGATACGGCCGTAGTCAAGGGCAAGACCGGCGATCGAAATGACCACCATCACGATCAACCCGAACAGGATTGCGATCGATCCGCGCTCGTTCCGCTGAAATGTCGCAATCGTCTGAGCAGGCATTTGTGTCTCTCCTTGAAACAACCAGATCGGTATCTGGCGGGAGAGCTGCAAAGCCGGTGCCCAAGGGGCCCATTGGGTGCTAACGGCCGCATTCGACCGTTCGCTACCGTAAATAAAGTCTTAAGCTTTCAAAAGTCCCAGGCGATGCCGCCCTGTTCCCAATCGCCATAGCGCACGGGGTCGGGACCGTTGCGTCCGCCAATCTCCTTTGCGCGCGCCGTCTCGGTGGCGTCGCGGACAGCGCGGCGTTCGGCAGCTTCCGCTAGTGCGCGCTGGGCCTCCGGCGTGAGCACGCGTTTGGGTTCATCATCAATGATGGCGGTGTCCAGGGACGCGGGTGTCGGTTCGCTCTCAGGCATCAGGTGTCTCATTCTGATCGTCGCAACAGCTGTAGCGCATGCCGTGCGATATCGTATATTGGCGCTTCGTCGGGGATTTCCTCACGCCACCAAGGAGATCACGGCAAATGTCACAGGGCAAGACGGGAATCCCGCCGCAGCGTCGTCAAACAGCGCTGGCAGCGTCGCAGCGCGTATCACAACAACCCGTAGACCGTCCCGCCGGTTTTGTCCCACGCGCCGCCGCCGTTCGCGTGGTGGCCGAGGTCGTTTATCAACGCCGCGCGCTTGATGACGCGCTGGATCGCGCTTTCTCGCTACATATCTATCGCGGCATGGAGCAACGCGACCGCGCGTTCTCGCGGCTCATCGTCGTCACCGTCCTGCGCCGGTACGGCGAACTCGATGCCGTCGTCCGCTCTTTCATCGATAAACCGCTGCCCGAGAATCAAGGCCTGCTCTGGCCGATCCTGCTGTCGGCCAGCGCGCAGCTCCTCTGTCTCGACACGCCGCCGCATGCAGCGATCAGTCTGGCCGTCGATCAGACCCGCGCCGACGGCGGCGCACGCCGTTTCGACAAGCTGGTGAATGCCGTCCTCCGCAAAGTCAGCGTTCAGGGACCTGCAAAGCTCGCAACCCTCGACGGACCGCGCCTGAATACGCCCGATTGGGCCTGGAAGCGCTGGGTGGAAGCCTACGGCGAAAGCCAAGCCCACGCCATCGCTGCCGCCAACCTCACCGAAGCCGCCCTCGACATCTCGGTGAAGTCCGGCCCCGGGGGTTGGGCCGCACAATTTGGCGGCATCGTGTTGCCCACCGGCTCGGTCCGAGTCAAAAACCGTGGCCGCATCGAAGATTTACCCGGCTACCAGGACGGCGCGTGGTGGGTCCAAGACGCAGCCGCTGGCCTTCCCGGACGCTTGTTGGGCGACGTCAAAGGCCAATCAATCGCCGACCTTTGCGCAGCCCCTGGCGGCAAAACCGCAGAACTCATTGTCGCAGGCGCCAACGTCACCGCGGTCGATGTGTCCGCCACCCGCGTTGGCCGCCTCGCCGAAAACCTTTCGCGCCTCCAGTTGAAAGCCGATCTCGTCACCGCCGACGTAACCACATGGGCCCCTGGCCGCCTGTTTGATGCCGTCCTGCTTGACGCGCCCTGCACCGCGTCCGGCACCATCCGCCGTCACCCCGACATCCTCCGCCTCAAGCGGTCAACCGACATCGCCCAATTAGCAGCCCTTCAATCCAAGCTGTTGACGGCGGCCAGCAAACTCGTCCGGCCCGGCGGGTTACTGGTCTACTGCTCTTGCTCGCTCGAACCCGAGGAAGGCAGCGGGCAAGCCGCCCAGTTCCTGGCGGCAAACCCAAATTTCGTGCGCGATCCCGTCCGTGCTGAAGAAATCGGGGGGCTCGCCGAAGCGATCTCATCTGACGGCGATCTGCGCACGCTGCCAACCCACCTCAAGATGGATGACCCCGAAATGTCCGGTCTCGACGGCTTCTATGCCGCCCGATTCCGGCGTGCTCAATAAGGATTTGCGGATAACCGCGCCAAAATACGAACCAACGAATCAGTCTACATGCGGAGCATGAGATACAACACGCAAGCAGGCCGCGCCTCTCGATGACAAGGCACGCCGTACAATGACCCGGATTGCATTGAGCGAGCGCGTTCGCGTCGCTTTGGTCCGCGCGCAAGGCTTGAGGCGTCAGGCTGCGGCGAACCTTGCCCAAAGCCGGTTCGTGCGCTGGCGGCATGGCCGCGGCACGCTCGGCCAGCTTGTCATCGCCCCGCAAAATCTGCGCACCTGCGACCCGAGCTTCTGGGCCGAAATTGAAAGCGGATCGTTCGGCCTGTCGGGTAACACCGCGCGCCTCAATGGCCGCTCGCCATTCGAACTCACCAGCCACGGCGCCGCATGGCAGTCCAACCTTCACGGCTTTGGTTGGTTGCGTCACCTCGAAGCAGCCGGCGATACCAGCGCACAACGCTCAGCTCGCAAATATGTACTCGACTGGCTGGCCGGCACCCGTTACCAGCGCGCCGCTGCCAGCGATCCTGCCGTTCGCGCGCGCCGCATCCTTTCCTGGATCACCCACGCGCCGTTCCTGTTGGACGGCGCCAACGCAGCAGAGTTCGACGCCATCGGACGGGGCATCGCGCGCGAAGTCATGATGCTGCAAGCGACATGGCGCAACGCGGGCGAAGGCTATCCACGGCTCGTCGCGTTGACCGCCCTCGTCGTTGCCCACCTGGCCGTGACCGGCCGCGAGCGCCAGCTCGAAAGTACGCTTCGCCTGTTCGTGGCCGAGATCGAACGCCAGATTCACTCCGACGGCGGTCATGTGAGCCGCAGTCCAGCCACCCTCATCGACCTGTTGCTCGACTGGCTCCCGCTCAAATCTTGCTTCGACACGCGTGGACTTATCGCCCCCGATGCCTTCTCCATCGCCGTTGCCCGTATGCTCGTCATGCTGCGATATTTAAGACTTGGCGATGGTGCGGTCGCGCGCTTCAACGGCACCGGCTTGGGCGACCCGGCAGCGCTCGCAACGCTCGCAGCCTACGACGACCGCCCCCTTCCTGCCTGGGGCGTCGCCCCCCAATCGAAATATGCGCGGATCGATTGCGGCGCGGCGATCCTGATCCTTGACGCTGGATCTCCACCGCCGCTGGCCATGTCCGGCCAAGCCCATGCCGGATGCCTCGCATTTGAAATGAGCACCGGTCATGCGCTGCTGTTCGTAAATGCAGGCGCACCAAGCGCCGTCGATAGCGATTGGCGGGCTGTCTCGCGCGCCACCGCCAGCCACTCAACGGTGTGCCTGGGCGAAACCTCCTCGTCCCGCCTCGTGCGTAATGCAGCCCTTGAAGCCATGCTCGGCGCGGTGCCGATGCAGCTGCCGGCCAACGTCGCGACGCACATGGAATTCAGCGACGCCGAGCATGTATTCCAGGGCTCGCATGATGGCTACCTGCAACGCTTAGGGCTTATCCACGAGCGCGAATTGCGGCTGGCTACGAATGGCAAAGTGCTGCGCGGCTGTGACCGGCTCAGAACCAAAGCCCACGACCGCTTGCGCCGCGACGTCCCATTTGCGATCCATTTTCATTTGCATCCCGATACAACCTGCGAACCGTGGCAGGGTACCGCAGGCAGCGACGAACCCGGCATTGTTATACGTTTGCGGAATGGACAACGCTGGCTGTTTCGTGCGACCGGCGCTGCAACGGCAATCGAGGAAAGCATATTCTTCACCGGCAGCTCGGGTCCCAGGCCTTCCTTGCAGATTGTGTTGCGAGGAGCCTGTGGCGGCACCACTGACGTGAGCTGGCAGGTCGGCCTCGACGAAACCAACCCGGCTCACGCCGCCGGTTAGAAAAGGACAATGCCATGACAGTGGCCCACCCTAAGATTCGCCGCGCTTTGATTTCGGTGTCGGACAAAACTGGCCTGATCGAGTTCGCAACGGCTCTGTCGGCCAAAGGCGTGAAGCTGGTCTCGACCGGCGGCACGGCCGTCGCGATTGCGCAAGCTGGCCTCCCCGTCACCGACGTCTCGGCGACGACTGGCATGCCCGAGATGATGGATGGCCGGGTCAAGACGCTGCACCCCAAAGTCCACGGCGGCTTGCTCTATATTCGCGGCAACGCTAAGCACGAGCGGCAAGCCGAACAGCATGCAATCGAGCCCATCGATCTGCTCGTCGTCAATCTCTACCCGTTCGAAGAGACGATGGCGCGCGGCGCAGACTACGACACTTGCATCGAAAACATCGACATTGGCGGCCCCGCAATGATCCGCGCAGCGGCCAAAAACCATGCAGGCGTCGCGGTCGTCGTTGACCCCTCCGACTACGCCAGCGTCCTCGATGAAATGAACGCATCCGGCGGCGGAACCTCGCTGCCCTTCCGCACCCATCTGGCCGCCAAAGCCTTCGCCCGCACGGCGGCCTACGACGCGGGCATTTCAAACTGGTTCGCCGCCACCCTGTCCGACGATGCTCCCGATTGGCGGGCGTTCGGCGGCAAGCTCGCAGCCCGCCTGCGTTACGGCGAAAACCCCCACCAGAAGGCCGCCGTCTATCTATCGCCAGATCGCCGCCCCGGCGTCGCCACCGCCGAGCAGCACCAGGGCAAGGAACTTTCGTACAACAACCTGAACGACACCGACGCCGCCTTCGAACTCGTCGCCGAATTCGCCAAGAGCGACAAGCCTGCCGTCGCGATCATCAAGCACGCCAACCCCTGCGGCGTGGCGACCGGCGAAACCTTGAAGGAAGCTTATGCCCGCGCGCTCGCCTGCGATCCGCAAAGCGCGTTCGGCGGCATCATCGCCCTCAATCGCATCATCGATGCGGCCGCCGCCGAGGAAATGACCAAGATCTTCACCGAAGTCGTCATTGCCCCCGGCGCGACGCCCGAAGCCCGCGCCATCTTCGCCCGCAAGAAAAACCTGCGCCTCCTGACCACGGGCACCCTGCCCGACGCAAGCGCACCCGGCGTGATTGTCCGCTCCATCGCCGGTGGGCTTCTGGTCCAGTCGCGCGACAGCAGCGTCGTCGAAGATCTCGACCTCAAGGTCGTCACCAAGCGCGCGCCGACGCCCGCCGAATTTGCCGACCTGCAATTCGCCTTCAAGGTCGCCAAGCACGTCAAGTCGAACGCCATCGTCTACGTCAAGGGTGGCGCAACCGTCGGCATTGGTGCCGGCCAGATGAGCCGCGTCGACAGTGTCCGCATCGCCGCCTGGAAGGCCGAGGAAGCAGCCAAAGCCGCAGGCTTCACAGCGCCGTTGACCAAAGGCTCTGTCGTCGCCTCCGACGCGTTCTTCCCCTTCGCCGACGGTCTGATCGCCGCCGCTGACGCTGGCGTCACTGCCGTCATCCAACCAGGCGGTTCCGTAAAAGACGACGAAGTCATCGCCGCCGCCGATGCCCGCGGCCTCGCCATGGTCTTCACCGGCGTCCGCCATTTCCGGCACTGACCATGTACCCTCTCACTCTATGGCCGCCCGTCTCGGCCAAGGGCCGAGCTTCGCTCGGTGAGGCGGCCATCCAGGGGCCAAGCGGCAGTGCCGTCAGGATGTAGGGAGCCCCAATGCCAGCGGTGATGCTACGCCCGGCTGACCAGCGCGATTGGCCGATGATCCGTGCGTGGTTAGGCCAAGGCGAAGTGCAGCGCTGGTGGGGAAGCCTCGCCACCGCCGAAGCCGAGGTGATGGCGGCTATGCGCGCCGACATGGGCCTGTGCTCCATCATCGAGTTCGATCATATCGCGGTCGGCTACGCCCAGGCGCTCGACACCGAGCCCATCAAAGGCGTCCCGCACGCACTGACCGCCGGCACCTTTCGCATCGACGCCTTCATCGCCAACCCGGCCTACCGCAAGCAAGGGGCTGCCCAGTCAGCCATCCGCCTCGTCGCCCACGAAGTCTTCGCCACGACGCTGGCGCCTGCTGTCATCGTCGTCGCTGCTTTGAAACACGAAGCCGCCGTCCGCGCCTACGAGCAAACCGGCTTTAAGTGGATCCGCGTCATCGACGATCCCCTCCTCGGCCCCGCGTGGCTCATGCGTTTGGACCGCCCACGCTAAAACATGTCATCCCGTGCGCACTTCAGCGTACTTCACGGTGCGGTGCAGACACCGGACCCAGGGGCATCAAATTCGAGCCTCAATCGCGTGTCGATTTTACCGGCAGCATCAGCACCACGCCCACAATCAAAAACGCCAAAATCGACGCCATCCCGATCCGCTGATCGCCCGTCGCCGCCGTCACGGCGGCAACCACGAACGGCGCTAGGAAAGCCGTGGCTTTGCCGGAAAACGCGAACAGGCCAAAATATTGGGTGATCTTGTCGGGTGGCGCCAAGCGCGCCAGCAGCGAACGGCTCGCCGCCTGCACCGGAGCCGACACCGCACCGACCAGCACCGCGAACGCCAGGAACACTTGTTCGCCGATTGACGAGAACGGTTTCGACCCGGCAAGTTTGGCAGCAACTTCCTTCGAGAACAGCACATGCGTCTTGTCGACCGACAAGATACCGACCGCACCCGCCATCAACAGCACCAGCGCGCCGATGATGACAGTTTTTGATCCCAATTTATCGTCGAGAAATCCACCCGCCAGCGCACCGAGCGCGCCGGTCAGCGTGAGAACGATGCCGAAAATACCAAGCTCCAGCGGCCCCCAATTGAACACATACGCCCCATAGATGCCACCGAACGTGAAGATCGCCGAAAGCCCGTCCGAATAGAGCATGCGCGCGATGAGAAACAGCAGGATGCTCGGGTTCGACGGCAGCGCCCGCAGCGTATCGCCAAGCTCGGCAAGCGCGCTGTGCTCGGCCTGTCCCGGCGCCGGCGCGCGCGGCTTATCCGGCACGAACAAGAAAAACGGCAGCACGAAAATCACAAACCACAACGCTGCGAACGGCCCGGCCAGCCGGTCATACTGGCGGCTTGCCGCATCGAGCTTGATGAGTGGATCAAACCCTAGCAGTGTCTTGCCAGTCTCGGGCACGGCGACGATCAACCCGACCATCAGCACTAAACTGACCAAGCCGCCGAAATACCCAGCAGCCCACCCCGCTCCCGACAAGCGCCCGAGCTGGCTATGCGGTACAAGCGTCGGCATGATCGCGTTGGTGAAAACCTGACAATATTCAGCCGACACCGCCGCCACGACGAACGCGGCAAGCACAAGCCCGATGGTTCCTGTCGAAGCCCCCGGCACAGCGAGCCACAGGCACGACATGCCTAGGGCAAACGTCGCGGCAAACAGCGCAATCCACGGTTTGCGCCGCCCCCGGCCATCGGCCAGCGCGCCCAGAAACGGCGAGCCGATCGCGATAAATACCCCGGCAACGGCTGCCGCGTAGCCCCAGATTTTCTGCCCCTCGGCCGCATTCCCCATCACAGCCGTCGCAAAGAACGGCGCAAACAGAAACGTTGTTATTAGCGTGTAAAATGGCTGCGCCGACCAGTCGAAGAGCGCCCATGAGATCAGCGCGCGCTTGGGCGCGGCAATGGTAGGGGCACCCGAGTCAACGGCGGCGATGGTGGACGAATGGGACACGGGCGTCTCCTGAAACGGGCACTATTGCAGAACGATCAAATGATTTGGAAACTCGTTTGCGCTCGCGGTCCCGGGCGGAAAATGTGCCGCCAGATGCTTGCCGCATGCTTCAATCGCCTGCACGAAACCCTTCGCGGCTTCGTCGTTGGCAAGGTCGCTCGTCAACTGATCGATAATGACCTGCCATGTCCCTTCCGGCACCTTCGCGTGAATGCCCTTGTCGGCGATGATCTCGGCGTAGTGCTCGGCGAGCGACACGAAGATCAGCACGCCCGTCCGCCCCGCCGACGTGTGCAAGTTCTGCACTACGAACTGCTCGACCGCGCGCCGATGCGCATGCATCTTTTTCACGCTGTCAGGCACGAACCATAGCCGCACGTGCCCCGGCAGCAGTAACGCAACGATCACTGCAAACACGGCAAGCTGGATCAGATAAATCCACTGCACCGGATGCCAGGTCAGGTAAATGAATGGCCACGGCACCAGCAGTGCCACCAGCGACGCGACGAGAAACGGCACATACAGGTAGCCATCGCTCTGTTTGGCGACGACGGCGAGGATCTCCCCGCTCGTCTTACGCTCTACATCCCCAATGGCTTTGCTGATCCGGGCTTCTTCTTCGCTCGTGAACAAGCTCATGCGTCCCGCTCCTCAGGTGTCTTTCCGATACTAGCTACCCGGTCGCGGGCGACAGCGCCAGTGGCCGAAAGCAAGCCACACGGCGATTGCGCCGTTTGCCGCTGGGATGCCTTGACAAGCAAAGATCTGCCGCGCACTGACGTCCACCGGTAGCATCATTTTTCAGGATATTTTTGTGTCGATCGCTTTCCTGACCGAGCATGTGCGATTTCCCTGGCAGCGTCAGCTGACAGACCGCCCCCTTCAAGCAGGCTTTGACCGGTTCACGTTCAATCGCATCGATGCCGATTGCAAATTTCTCGTCGTCTACGACGACATTGCGGCCGGGATTTCAGTCGATATCCCGCGCGAGCGCCGCTTCGTCGTGCTGAGCGAACCGCCCGGCATCAAGGCTTACCGTCCAGCCTATCTGCGCCAGTTCGGCACCGTGATCGGCCCTGTGGCGCCCAACGTCGCCCCCGCCGAACGCGCGGGACTTCGCTGGATGCAGACTCACGCCGCGCTGCCATGGTTTTACGGCATCGGCTTTCTCGACGGTGCATGCGTTCCCAATCTGTCGTTTGAGCAACTCGCAGCCATGCCGCCGCCACCCAAGAAGCAGACCGTGTCGGTGGTGATCTCGGCAAAGACACGGCTGCCGATGCATCGTCAGCGCCTTGCGTTCGTCGAAGCTTTAAAGCAGCGCCTGGGGGAGCGGCTACAGGTGTTCGGCACTGGGTTTACCCGGGTTCCTGACAAGGCGGACGCAATTGCCCCGCACGCTTACCATCTCGTGCTGGAAAACAATGATGTCGACCATTTCTGGACGGAAAAAACCGCCGATGCCTTGCTGGGCTGGTCGCTGCCGCTGTTCTCCGGCGGCCGTAACCTAGACCAGTATTTTCCGGATCAGGCGTTTATCCGCATCGACCCGGGCGACAGCGCTAGCGCGGTGGCGCAGGTCGAACGGATCCTATCTGAGCAGCCTTACGACGCGCGGCTTCCCGCGATTGCCGAAGCCCGCCAGCGCCTGATCAACCGGCATGAACTCGGTACCCTGCTACGTGAGGCAACGCAGTCCGTTGCCCACGGCACGCCGGAGCTCAATCAGGCTCCAGCGCTCTTGCGCGCCAATCGAGATCTGGGCCCAGCGGGAAAATGGGAACCCTTCGCCCGCTCCATCGCCAGACGTCTGCTGCAGCGGTAATGACCATCCCTGGCGATTACCAATCCCCCGAGGCTCCACCGCCGCCGAAGTCGCCCCCGCCGCCGGAAAATCCACCGCCGCTGTCACCGCCTCCACCGCCACCAAATCCGCCGCTCCATCCTCCCGACCCGCCGGGGAAAATGATCGGTCCACTGTTGTTGTACGACCGCCGCCGCTTCTTCCCGTCCGGGCCGATCGTCTGCGGCATCTGCGATGCGGCCCGCATCTGCGCCCGGATCGCGAAGATCACGATCAGCAGCCAGATCGCTAGCACGATGTAGCCCGAATAATCGACCGGCGGCGGAGGCCGCTTGGCCCGCTCCGCTAGCTCGGCCTTGTCGCCTTCGAGCACGGCCTTGACCTCGGCGACACCGGCCTTGATGCCGCCCGGAAAATCGCCTCGCCGGAACATGGGCAGGATGGTGTTGGAAATAATCGAGCCCGCCCGCCCGTCCGGCAGCAATGGCTCAAGCCGCCGCCCGACCTCAATGCGCACCTTGCGTTCGTTGGGCGCGACGATGATGAGAATGCCGTTGTCTTTGTTCTTCTGCCCGATGCCCCACTTGCGGCCAAGCTGATAGCCGAACTCGTCGATCGGATATCCCTGGAGCGACGGCGTCGTCACAACCACGATCTGATCCGTCGATTTGGCTTCGAACGCGGCGAGATCCGTCTCAAGTGCAGCCCGTTGCGACGCCGTTAGCAACCCCGCCTGATCGACCACCCGTCCGGTCAATTCGGGAAACGAAATCTCAGCGAATGCGTTTGTAAGCAGTGCGGACAGCAACACGGCCACAGCCAAAATCGCCAGCGGCGCAGTGAAGCTCCCTCCAGTTTTGAAACGGCCGTTCGGCTGCAGCACGTTAGCTTCCGCCATGTTCGTTGTGTGGCTCCAGCTGAATGTGAGTCATATTCAGGGCGAAAACCCAGCCCGCTCAATGGCCGGGGGCCGCACGGACACGCCGCGAAACAAAGCGGCGAGGCTCAAAACCTCGCCGCTCAGACCCTACTTCTTGTTGAAGTCGACCTTGGGCACCTTCATTTCTTCAGCCGGAATATCGAACGTCGCCAGTTCCTTGGTCGCCGGATACATGAAGCGCTTCCACCATACGCCCGGGATCGTGGAGATCTCGGTGTTGAAAAGCTGAACCTGCTTGATGTAATCGCGACGCGCAATGGCGACCCGGTTTTCCGTGCCGGCAATTTCATCCTGCAGCTTGCGGAAATTTTCGCCAGATTTGATGTCGGGATAATTCTCGGTCACAGACAGCAACTGGCGCAGCGCGCCGCCGAGAGAATTCTGTGCATCCTGGAATTGCTTCATTGCCGCCGGGTTGGTCAGAATATCGGCGGGGATGTTGATCTGCGCTTGCGTTGCCTTAGCACGCGCCTCGATCACCCCCGTCAGCACCGACTTTTCCTGCTCAGCAAAGCCTTTGACGCTCTCAACGAGGTTGGGGATCAAATCCGCGCGGCGCTTGTACTGGTTGAGAACTTCCGACCAGGCCGCCTTCGCGCTCTGCTCATAGGTGGGGATGTTATTGATGCCGCAGCCAGCGAGTGGCGGGGTCAACGCGAGAATGGCGACGACAGCAAACGGGCGGCCGATTCGGCAAAGGCGGCGGATCAACATGGCAGGACACTCTCTGATGGCGACAGATCTGAAACGATACCGTCCGCTGATTAGGACGGGGATTGGTTTAATGCAAGACAACCATGATCAACATGACATCTTCGCGGTGCCGATTGGGACGCTTTGTGAATAAACAGTTTACCATTCGAACAATCGCGCGCCCCGCACCCGGACCAATTCCTTTAGAGTGCGTATCACACTGAAAAGATGTGGTCTTTTGGTGCTGTATCGTCTTGCCGGGCAATCTCGATTTGGAGCGCGCATCCATGTTTTCAAAGGCAATCATCGCGGCGCTGGCCGCCGCGGTCGGGTTGACCGGCCTCGTTGCAACGGCATCCGCGTTTGATCACGGGTGCGCTCATCGCTCCACCGAATGCTACGAAAAAGTCCGCGCACCCGACGTCTACGCAACCGTGGAGCGCCCTGTCGTCGTCGCACCGGCCCGCCGCGAACACGTTTATGAACCAGCACTGGTCCTGGACCGGCCCCATCGCGTCGAGGTTATTCCGCAGGCAATCGCGACCCAGCACGTTCCCGCTGTCTACAGCACCGTTGTGCGAAGCCGGTTGGTCCGTCCCGCCCAAGCCGCCTACGTTCACCAGCCTGCCGTCATCGAACGCGTCCGTCAAACCGTTGTCACCGATCCCGGCAGCGTCCGCTGGAGCCGCACGATCGGCCACGATGGGCGGGAGCGCCTGTGCAAGGTGCGAGTCGCCCCCACGACCCGCACTGTGGTCCGCGATGTCGTGGTTTCGCCGGCGCGCCGCGTGGCCGTCCTGACACCTGCGGTCTATCACGACGTTGCCGTGCCGGTCCTCCTCAGCCCGCCGCGCACCCGTCATATCGTTGCGCCTGCGGTGTATGCCGTGCAAAACCGCCCGGTCGTCTTGAAACCCGCCGCCGTCCGAATCATCGATCATCCGCCCGTCCTCGGCGTGGAACGCCAGCGCGTCCGCGTAAGCACCGGCGGCCACGTGTGGCAACGGACAGAAGGTCATCGCTGGTAATGGGTCCACTAGTGGCCAGGGGCTTCGCTGGCCAAGCGCCGAAGAACTCACCGGGCGCAAGCGCCGGATTCATCAGCATCGGCCAACTTCGGCCGGTGCTGGTGTAAGCGAAAGAGCGCAGGTCCACCGTTCTGCAACTGTTTCTGCGACAACGCCGTTGCGCGCGCGCGCCGTTCCGGAGTATTGCAGTTTTGCGAGGGAAGCGGGCTCTGGCTAGCCGGAGTTCTTATGGCTGCCACACTCGCAGCGTCATCTCCGTGCGGGGCGGTTTCGTGACGATGATCACGGCCGAGGGATAGGACGTCGTTCGACCATGCAGAATGCAATTGCGGTGATGAACACCAAAGGCGGGGTGGGGAAATCCACTCTGGTTCTGGCATTGGCCGAAACCATGTCCGTATTTCACGGCAAAAACGTGCTTGTGATCGACGGCGATGCCCAATCGAGCGTGTCGTCGATGCTCATGACCATCGCCAACCTGCACAAGCTGCAGAGCCAGGGCTTGACCATGGTCGACTTCCTGGTCGCCAGCGTCTTGAGCAATCAGCAGGCCGACTGGACCCGCTTCGTTGTACGAAACGTGTCCGACGTGGACGATGCACGTTCCGTCTACCTGTTGCCGAGCGACATGCAGTTGACCCTGTTCGAGCGCGAAGTCTCAAAAGAAAATCTGCACGCGCGCATGCGTTCCGTTATCGCCTCGGTCTTGACCGATGCCCGTCGCGTGTTCGACGTGATCCTGATCGATTGCCCTCCCGGCCTGTCGGTGTTGACCGAAAGCTGGCTGCGCGAGGCCGATTACCACATCTCGCCGACCAAAGCCGACTACGTGTCGATCTGCGGCCTCGAGGTGTTCCGCCGATTCAAGGCTTTGAACCCCGAAATGGGATTCGCGCGCAACCTCGGCGTCATCATCAATATGAAAGACAGCCAGTCGCCAGCCGACGAGGACTATCACTCCTGGCTGCGCTCCGATCCCGAAAACCGTTGCTTCACCCAAGCCGTCCCGCGCCTTAACTCCTTACAGGACGCCGCCCGTTTCCTGACAACCGAGCGCTCGTATGCCGCCAAGTACCCCGGCGCAGTTGGTCAAGCCATGAAGGCGTTGGCGACCGAAGTCGTCGAACGCATGGCCCAAGCCGAAGCTCAAGCTCAAGCGCCGCCCCCAGCCCAACCCCAAGCGGTCGATTCTGAGCCACCCCCTCTCGATCCCATCAAGGATGAAACGCCTCGCGTGGCGTAAGGCGAAATTTTTCGATCCATTCAAGCATTCGAAGCAGCGCATCGACCGCGCCCCCAAGCCGCCAACGCGCGGCGGGAACGCAAATCGTTCGTCCACGCAACAGCGTAGCCGAATTGACTTCGTTGATATGATGAGAAAAATCGCCCCGTCCCGGCGCTGCAAACTTACAGGACGCAATCAAGCCGCAGCTTGATATTCTAATATCGGCGTCACAGTCTGATCTGCCAAGTCGGGTAGGAACAAATTGGAGCGGGCGAACGGATTCGAACCGTCGACCCTGACCTTGGCAAGGTCATGCTCTACCCCTGAGCTACGCCCGCATCCATTTGTTTCCGCAGCAGTGCGCCGCGCGAAACGTCTTATGGCCGAACCTGATTTTGATTGCAAGCGCCAATCGTACCCAACGCGTGCAACTTTTTCCTGGCGATGAAAGATAGGTCCAATGCCCGTTTAAATCGTTGCCTGACGACCCCAAGTGGGGTTCATTCGCGCCAAACATGGCAGTGCAAACACGGCCACAAACGCGGTCCGGCGCAAGCGCCGGATTCAAGACTGGACCCGTCAGTTCAGACTTGAGAGCAATAAAGGAGTTTCCGATGGACGCAGGTTCACCAAAATCGCCGGCCGCCGGCGAGAACGTCATCAAAGACGCCACGACAGCGTCCTTCGCAAACGACGTGCTTGAGGCGTCGAAAACCGCGCTGGTCCTCGTCGACTTCTGGGCCCCTTGGTGCGGCCCCTGCAAACAATTGACACCGGTACTCGAAAAGGTCGTTCGCAGCTATGGCGGCAAGGTCAGGCTCGTCAAAATCGATACCGACCAGCATCCCGCAATCGCTGGCCAATTGCGGATCCAATCGCTGCCGACCGTGTACGCCTTCAAGGACGGCCGCCCGCTCGACGGCTTCATGGGCGTCCAGCCTGAAAGCGCCATCCGCCAGATCATTGACCGCCTCCTAGGCCCCGTCGATGACACGGATGCCGACCTCGAAGCCGTCCTGGCGTCCGGCGATGAGGCCTTGGCAGCCAGCGACCTTCCAGGCGCCGCAGAAGTCTATGGCGCCGTCCTCGACGCCGATCAGGGCAATGTCCGCGCGCTGCTTGGCCTGACGAAGGTTTACATCCAAAGCGGCGACCTGAAGCGCGCAGAAGCAACGCTCGATCTGATCCCTCCCGACAAGCGCAAACAGGCGGCCTACGACAGCGTCAAGGCGCTGCTCGATCTTGCCAAGAAGGCAGGCACGACCGACAGCAGCGCCGAACTCGAAGCCCGCCTCGCCGCCAATCCAGCCGACCATCAGGCGCGGTCCGATCTCGCGGTGGCACTTGCCGCGCGCGGCGATAAGGAGCAGGCTGTCGAACACCTGATCGAGATCGTGAGACGCGATCGCAATTGGAATGAACAGGCCGCACGCCAGCAATTGGTGCAACTGTTTGAGGCTTGGGGTCCCAAGGACCCATGCACACTCGAAGGCCGCCGCAAATTGGCGTCGCTATTGTTCCGTTAAAATTGACCAGACCAAGATCAGCTGCCGTTGGAAGGACACGCACGTGGCTCTCACCGAACGCTATAAACGGCCAGCGGATCTGCCGCAGCGGTTGGCGCTGTTTCCACTCCGCGGGGCCATCCTCCTCCCCCGCGCGACCCTGCCGCTGAACGTGTTCGAGCCGCGCTATCTGGCGATGATCGATCATGCGATGTCGACGTCCCGTGTCATTGGTATCATCCAGCCCGAAGGCCGCGACGACGACGAGCCCGACACTATCGAAGGCCGCCCTATCGGACTTC
>JANLYB010000159.1:0-10073 GCA_031365425.1 Hyphomicrobiaceae bacterium | reverse complement strand
CGGCACCCAGCAAGCCGTGATGGAACGATGATAGACAGCCGGCCGGACAACTTCGTTTTATATGACGGGGAATGTCCGGTCTGCGGTGCCTATATCGCGTTGGCGCAACTGAGGACGTTGCGGCCGGACTTGCAAGTTTTGGATGCTCGTCATGAGCCTGCGCTGGTTGCTGCGCTGCGTGCCGAGGGCTTCGACGTCAACGATAGTATTCTGGTTCGGCTCGGGCCGCAGGTTTATAGCGGCGGAGCGGCGACCCGGCTGATCTCGCAATTGGGCAGCGCAAATCCGATTGTGCGGCGGGCCGCACTTTATGCGATCGGCGGCGCGCCGTGGTCGTATGCTCTGTATCCGTGGTTGCTGGCGGGGCGGAATGGGTTGTTGCGCATTTTGGGGCGCGGGAAGATCGATTAGGATAAGCCGAAGTTCATGACCTGTGGCCCCTGGATGGCTGGGTCAAGCCCGGCCATGGAGTGGGGTTGGGGTCTGTTTGGGCCACGACAGGCGCGGTGCTTGTGCTATGCACGAAGCATGAACAACACTTCGATTCGCATTATCGGCATTGACCCTGGGCTTCGGCGGACGGGGTGGGGGATTATCGAAACAGACGGCGTCCGGTTGACATACATTGCGTCGGGCGGCGTGACGTCGGACGCCACGGACGATCTGGCGTACCGGTTGCGGGCGCTGTTTGAGGGCGTGACGTCGGTGATTGCGACGTGGAAGCCGCTGGAGGCGGCGGTCGAAGAGACATTCGTCAACGATAACCCGCGGCAGGCCTTGAAGTTGGGCCAAGCACGCGGGATGGCGATGCTCGCGCCGGCGATGCGGGGGATGCAAATTGCGGAATATGCGCCCAATGTGATCAAAAAGACTGTGGTCGGCGCGGGGCATGCCGAGAAGAACCAAGTGCAGGCGATGATCGGGTTCTTGCTACCGAAAGCGAAATTCTCAACGGCGGACGAGGCAGATGCGCTCGCGATCGCGATCTGCCATGCCAACCACCGGTCGAGCCCTCAGGCCAAGGCGGCGCGGCAGTTGAAGGCGCTGGCGGAACGGGAGGCTGCTCGATGATCGGACGTCTCAAGGGGAAGGCCGAGGCCATCGGCGAGGGGCATCTGATCCTGGACGTGCACGGGGTTGGTTATGAGGTGCAGGCGTCCTCGCGGACGCTGCGGAATATCAAGCCGGGCGACGAGGTGGCACTGACCATCGACACGCATGTGCGCGAGGATGCGATCCGGCTGTATGGGTTTTCGAGCGAGGTCGAGCGGAGCTGGTTCCGGACGCTGCAGACGGTGCAGGGCGTGGGCGCAAAGGTGTCGCTTGCGGTGCTGAGCGCGCTGTCGACGCAGGACTTGGCGAATGCGATTGCGCTGGGGAATTGGGGTGCGGTGCAGCAGGCGAACGGCGTCGGCAAGGTCGTGGCGCAACGCATTGTGGCCGAACTGAAGAACAAGGCTCCGGCGCTGGCGATTGCCGGTGTCAGCGGCACGGGATCGGTCGGCACGGGCGGCGCGGGGCAAGGCGAGCCGTTGCCGGCCGGCAATCATGTGGCGGAGGCCATGTCGGCGTTGACGAACCTGGGGTATGGGCCGGCGGATGCGAGCCGGGCGGTGGCTGTTGCGGCCAAGGAATTGGGGAGTGATGCTGACACGGCGAAGCTCATCCGGCGCGGATTGAAGGAGCTGGCGCGATGACGCTGCAACCCAAAGGTTTGAATGGATCCAATGCCGAGCGTGCGTTGTGGGCGTTTCTTATGATTACGCTGGTCGCGCCGTTTCTGGCAGCGGTGGTAATCTTTCTGGGTTCGGCCGTTTCGGGAATGATCGGGCGCGGGCCGCCGAGTTTGCTTGCGCTGGACCGCGCGGGGCAGCTTGGATGGGCGGCGCAGAAAGCGATGGAGACGTACATCTGGAGCGCGTTTCCCGCCGGGATTTGCGGGGCGGCGATGGCTTGGATCGTGTATACGCGCGGTACGGCGCATTGGCTGGTTGGAGCGTCACTGGGGGCTATCGTCGTGTCGGCGATGGCGTTGCTGGCGGGCGGGATGATGCTGCAGCATTTGACGCCGATGGCGTTCATTGGCGCGGCGGTTGGCACGGCTATGATTTTCGCGCTCAAGAAGATGCGTATTCTATCGTAATTGGCAACACAGCTAATTCCAGGTGTTGTTTTCATTTCTTGGTAATATTTATGGATTTATCGTTCTCCATCATTTGTTGGAGTAACCTATATGTCTTTTGGAAAAGGCCGTGTCAGGCCGCTGGTTGCCAAGGCTGCGCCAGTCGATGGCGATGCTGGTGAAAAGCGCTGGTCGACGCGTCGCTCCACATTGTCGCCGGGCTTGGTGTTTCCGGGCGGGATGTCTGCCTCGATTCCGTGCATGATCGTGGATCAGTCGGTGACGGGCGCGCGGCTGCAGATGCAGCCGGGCTGGGTCAATCCGTTTAATGGCGTGTCGAGCATAGGACAGGCGTTCAAGCTGGTGATGCGAGTGGACCGAGTCGAGGTCGATTGCGAGATCATGCGGATCGAAGAGAACGAGATCGGCGTGCGATTCGTGTCGGTGATGCGGCCGCTGGCGCGGAAGAATTGAGCGGATTTGGGCGGTGTCTTGCTCCATGCTAGGTCATTGACTGGCAAGTGAGGGGCGGCGCAATGAGCAGCGAAGAACTCGTGGTTGATGAACCGGTGCGGTATCCGCGCCGGGCGCTTGGCGTTGGGGCGTTTGTTGCAGCGCTTGCGGCGCCGGTGGGGTTTTGGGCGTTTATGGTGCCGATGGCGCTCTATTCGGCGGTGACCGATGGGGTTTCGCTCGACGGACTGGTGGCGGCGCCGAAGATTATGGTGCTGGGGGCGCTGTTTTCGTTCGTCATCGGCGGAGTGCCTGCGCTGATTTCCGCCGTTGTGAGCGGCTGGATGGTCTGGCGGCATGGGACGCTCAGCTACGTGCAGGCGGCGGTGATCGCGGTTGGTGCGGGTGCCATTTATGTGGGCGCGATGGAAGTGCAGGCAATTGCACAAGGCGGCAAACCCGAGCTTGGCATTTTGGGGATGATCGGTGGGCTCAGCCTGGTGTCGGCGGTGATTTGCCGGTGGGCGATGGGGCGGATCGGGATCTTGCCGGTGGGGTCGCGTGAGGTGAGCAAATCATGATAGGGCATAGGGATATACGGGCGGCCATTAGGTTGCCCGTGCTGCCGCCCCTCACGCTTGTTTGTTGTTGCTGCCGCCCCTCACCCTAACCCTCTCCCCGTGAAGAACGGGGAGAGGGAATTCAGTCCCCGACCCTCCCCGCACGGGGAGGGGGAAGAAGAGATGACCGAACCGAATGACAATCGCCTCGTTTCCGGGGCCAAGCGCGAGCAGGATGCGCTGGAATCGTCGATCCGTCCGCAATCGCTCGATGAGTTCATCGGGCAGGAGCAGGCGCGGGCGAATTTGCGCGTGTTCATTCAAGCGGCGCGGGCGCGCGGGGATGCGCTGGATCATGTGCTGTTTGCCGGACCGCCGGGGTTGGGGAAGACAACGCTCGCGCAGATCATGGCGAAGGAGCTGGGGGTTGGGTTCCGGTCGACGTCGGGGCCGGTGATTGCGAAGGCTGGCGATCTGGCGGCACTGCTGACCAATCTCGAAGACCGGGACGTGCTGTTCATCGATGAAATTCACCGGTTGAACCCGGCGGTTGAGGAAATCCTGTATCCGGCGATGGAGGATTATCAGCTCGATCTCATCATCGGCGAGGGGCCGGCGGCGCGGTCGGTGAAGATTGATCTCGCCAAGTTTACGCTGGTGGGGGCGACGACGCGGTCGGGGTTGCTGACGACCCCGCTGCGGGACCGGTTTGGGATTCCGATTCGGCTCAATTTTTATACGACGGACGAGTTGGAGATGGTCGTCACGCGGGCGGCACGGGTGCTGGGAGCGCCGATCAAGGCCGATGGGGCGCGCGAAATTGCGCGGCGGGCGCGGGGAACGCCGCGTATTGCCGGCCGGTTGCTACGGCGGGTGCGGGATTTTGCGGCGGTGGCAGGGGCGGATTGGATTAACGCCGAGGTTGCCGATAAAGCGTTGCTGATGCTGGAGGTAGATAACGAGGGGCTCGATGCGCTAGATCACCGGTATCTGACATGCATCGCCAAAAATTACGAGGGCGGGCCGGTCGGGATCGAGACGATGGCGGCGGCGTTGTCGGAACCGCGAGATGCGCTGGAAGAAATCGTCGAGCCGTATTTGTTGCAGCAGGGGTTCATCGGGCGGACGCCGCGCGGGCGGGTGCTGACGCTGAAAGCCTGGCGGCATCTGGGGTTATCGGGGCCGTCGCGGTCGAGCGCGGGCGCGCAATTTCCCCTGTTTGATGAGAGCGATGGAAGCGAACCAACCGATCGTTAACAGCTTGTTGCGTAATGCCTTGGTAACTTCACATATCTGAACCAAAATAGGTCCCGTCGTATCGACGAACAGAGGGTTTACGTTTGATTTCGCGGCGGAAATTTCTGAAGGGCGTGTTGGCCTTTTCGTCTGGAACGGTTGCGCTTGGCGGATATGCCGTGGCAGAGCCGTGGCGGTTGAACGTGACGCGCTATGCGGTTACGCCGCCGAACTGGCCGGCTGGCTTGAAACTGCGTTGCGCGGTGATCGCCGATTTGCATGCGTGCGAGCCGTGGATGGGCGAGGCACGTATCCGGCAAATCGTGGCGCGGACAAATTCGCTGGTGCCTGATGTGACGTTGCTGCTGGGCGACTATGTGGCTGGGCACCGGTTGTCGCGGTATTCAAATCCGGTGGCTGCGCCGGTCTGGGCTGGATTGCTCGGCGGCTTGCGTGCGCGGTTGGGTGTGCATGCGGTGCTTGGCAATCACGACTGGTGGCATGACGCCGAAGTACAGTTGCGCCGGTGCGGACCGGTGCCTGCCGCGGAGGCATTGGAGGCGGCGGGGATCCCTGTTTATCAAAATAATGCCGTGCGCTTGGTGAAGGATGGGCGGCCGTTCTGGATCGCGGGGCTGGGTGATCAGTGGGCGTTCTGGCCGCGCGGGACTGTGCGCCCGTCGAACCGGATGCGGATTTATGAAGGCGTGGACGATCTGGCGGGGACACTGGCGCAGGTCAAGGATGACGCGCCCGTGATCTTGATGGCCCATGAGCCGGATATTTTCCCGAAGGTACCGGACAGGGTAGCGCTGACGGTCTCCGGGCATACGCATGGCGGACAGATTACGTTTGCCGGTTACGCGCCGGTGGTGCCGTCGCGGTTTGGCCAGCGGTATCTGTATGGACATGTGGTTGAAGATAACCGCAGCATCATCGTGTCGGGCGGGCTTGGCTGCAGTGGCGTGCCAATCCGGTTCGGACGGCCGCCGGAGATCGTGATGATCGAACTGGGCGGGGCCGGCGTCGCATGAGCGATACTACGTGGCCTGATCTGGCCGGGCGGCTTTCGGTTGTCGAGGGGCAGCGGCGGCATGTATTGCCGGTGCGGGTTTACTTCGAGGATACCGACGCGGGCTGCGTTGCCTATCACGCGAGCTATGTGCGGTGGTGCGAGCGGGGCCGGACGGATTTCCTGCGACTGCTCGGGACGGATGCGCGGCGGTTGATCGACGGCAGCGACAGCCTGGTCCCGGCGGCGTTCGTGGTGCGGAGGATGGCGTTTGATTTTGCGCGACCGGCGCGGATGGACGACGTGTTGGAGGTCATCACGACGGTGAAGGACTTGGGCGGGGCGAGCGTGACACTCAATCAGCAGGTGCATCGCGACGGCGTGCGGCTTTGCGAGGCCGACGTGACGGTGGTTCTGGTGTCGGTGTCGGGCAAGCCCTTGAGGCTGAGCGATGCGATCAGGTCTGCGATGACGCCTGCCGCATAAACGTCGACCGCAATCTTTGGATTCTCAGGAACGATCGTTCAATCGATGCGTTGTTTGTTAACCTTGCTTCGTATCTGAGGTCGCAACGATAGAGGTCGGCCATGCAGTTCACAGTTGGACTGAAGATCGATGGTAAAGCCAGTCACTTAACCATCGAAGGTAATGATGCGCTGGCGGCGGCGCTGAAGGTCAAGGCGCAGTTTCCAGATTCCTGCATTACGTATGTAAGGCCGCAGAACAAGCGGGGTGATGCGCGCCATCCGGCGTTGGGCGTGGTTGCGGAAAGTTGATCATAGTCAGGATTGAAGCTGCTTGAGTTTATGCGGGCCCGCGCGCATCCTTTCAGCTATATGAAATCTTGATGAGCCCTTGGCTTGCATAGAGATTTTCAAGGCTCTCATTGGGATAAGCTCATAAGGAGCGGCTCAATGGCAAACGTTGTTTCAAACGGTTCAATTCACGAACATGAAAACCTGGCGCGGCCGGGGGAAGAATTACGGTGGCCTGCGTCGGCGATTTGGCGGCCGGGCGAACCGGCTATACGCAAAATTGGCGTTGCCGATCTCGTGGATTGCGTGCGTAAAGGATATGACGATTTCAGGGCTGTTCCATCCCATTTGGTATTTCTGGCGATCATCTATCCTGTGTTGGGATTAATCCTGGGCCGGTTGTTTTTGGGCTATGACGTACTCGCGCTAGTCTACCCGGTATTGGCGGGTTTGACCCTTGTAGGGCCCGTTCTCGCGATCGGTTTGTATGGGATCAGCCGGCGCCTGGAATTGGGACTACCGGCAACGTTGCTCAATGGGCTCGATGTTTTCGATAGTCCGTCGAAGGGCGCGATTATGCGATTGAGCCTATTTGTGTTTGGGCTGTTTTTTGAATGGCTTGCTCTGGCGCACGTCATGTACCGGGGATTGCTGGGGGCAACGCCGCCGGAGTCGGTGGAGGCGTTCGTACACCAGGTGCTGACGACGCCGAATGGTCAGCAAATGATGATTTCGGGAAATCTACTGGGCTTCTTGTTTGCGGTTGTCGTGCTGATGACGAGCGTCGTGTCGTTCCCGATGCTGGTGGACAGACAGGTTGGTGCCGCGGTTGCCGTGCGGACGTCGATCCGGGCGGTGCTGGAAAATCCGGTGACGATGGCGCTGTGGGGGCTGTTTGTGGCAGCCGCACTGTTGGTTGGTTGTCTGACGCTGTTCGTCGGGCTGGCGCTGGTGCTGCCTATCCTGGGGCATGCAACGTGGCATCTCTACCGGAAGGTGGTCGAGCGCTGAATGGCAGCGTGAGTTATCGAGCCGGACGGCACTCGAATTTCTTGGTGTTGCGCGGATGTATGGAGAGGAAGACGTCCGCGCCGTCGTTCATGGTGTAGGCGGCCTTCTGGCAGTCTTCGAAAGCGACGGCTTGGCTGACGAGCTGGCGGGCGCAGGTATCGCAGGCGTAGGCAACTAGGTCGTAGGATTTGGCTGGCTGGTTGCCGAGGTTGTGGGTGGTGATGACCGCAAGGATCATCAGCGGGATAACGACCGATACAACGCGACGCATGACAACCTCTGAGAACTATTGGATTTTTACGGACTGCCTGTAGTATCGCGCGGAAGGGGAAACAGAAGGTTACCGGGCGTCAGAATTTGTGGCGTGAGAAAGTGAAGTTCCCCGGCCAAATTGATGGATGCTAGGGGCCCAGACTCGTTCGTTTGCATCGGTCCGACGACGCTGGGGTGACGGAGCTAAATGGGTAGTCGTGCCGCAGCGACCAGCAGCTGAACTGAATTAGATCTATAGTTCGGAAGCTTTGTAGTTGATAGGCTTGGGGTGCGCACCTATAACCGGCGCATGACCCCCATCGTTTCGATTTCCAAGCTTTCCAAGACGTATGCTTCGGGCTTTCAGGCTCTGAAAAGCGTCGATCTCGATATCGCGCGCGGGGAAATTTTTGCGCTGCTGGGGCCGAATGGGGCGGGGAAGACGACGCTCATCAATATCGTGTGCGGGATCGTGAACCGGAGCGGCGGCGACGTGCGCGTAGATGGGCGCGATATTGCAGCCGAGTTCCGGGCGGTGCGGTCGATGATCGGGCTGGTGCCACAGGAATTGTCGACCGACATGTTCGAGACGGTCTGGAATACGGTAAGTTTCAGCCGGGGGCTGTTTGGCAAGGCAGCCAGTCCGGCGCATATCGAGAAAGTGCTGCGGGAACTGTCGCTGTGGGACAAAAAAGACAACAAGATCATGACGTTGTCTGGTGGCATGAAGCGGCGCGTGTTGATCGCGAAGGCGCTGTCGCACGAGCCGTCGATCCTGTTTTTAGATGAGCCGACAGCGGGCGTAGATGTGGCTTTGCGCAAGGATATGTGGGCGGTGGTGCGGTCGCTGCGGGATGCGGGCGTCACGATCATCTTGACCACCCATTACATCGAGGAAGCCGAGGAGATGGCGGACCGGGTCGGCGTCATCGCGAAGGGGGAGCTGATCTTAGTCGAGGACAAGGATGCGCTGATGCACAAGCTTGGCAAGAAGAAGCTGGTGCTTGATCTGCATAGCAAGCTGGATACGCTGCCGGCCGGGTTGACGTCGCACAATCTCGCGCTGGACGGCGACGGGACGAAGCTCGTTTACACCTACGACACGCAGGCGGAGCGAACCGGGATTACGGTGTTGCTGAACGAGATGCGGGCGGCGGGGATCACGTTCCGCGATCTCACGACGAGCCAGAGTTCGCTCGAAGATATTTTCGTCGATCTCGTGTCCCAGCCCCGGAATTCGCCACAGCCTAGTGCCGAAAAGCCGTCGCGAATTCCGGAGCTATGATGGGACACTCGCTTTCTTTGTCCGGTCGTGTGATTCAGATCGAGACATTTACATCGAGTAAGCTGGCGGAGTTGGCAAATGTCTCAATCATCACACTCGTGAGGGAAACGAAATGAACCTTCATGGAGTTGCGGCGATCTATAATTTCGAGATGGGACGGGCGCGGCGGACGCTGATGCAGTCCATCGTGTCGCCGGTGCTGTCGACGGCGCTGTATTTCGTGGTGTTCGGGTCGGCGATCGGGTCGCGGATTCCCGAAGTCGACGGCGTGGCGTATGGCGCGTTCATCGTGCCCGGGCTCATCATGCTATCGCTGCTGACGCAGAGCATTGCGAATGCGTCGTTCGGGATTTATTTTCCGCGCTTTACGGGGACGATTTACGAGTTGTTGTCGGCGCCGGTTTCGCCATTCGAGATGGTGCTCGGATACGTCGGCGCGGCGGCCAGCAAGTCGGTTATTCTCGGGCTGATCATCTTGGCGACGGCGAGCCTGTTCGTGCCGCTGCATATCGCACACCCGGTGTGGATGATGATGTTTCTGGTTTTGACCTGCGTGGCGTTCAGCCTGTTCGGGTTTCTGATCGGGCTGTGGGCGGATGGGTTCGAGAAGCTGCAGCTTATTCCGCTGCTGGTCATCACGCCGCTGACGTTTCTGGGCGGCACGTTTTATTCGATCAAGATGCTGCCGCCGTTCTGGCAGTCGGTGTCGCTGTTCAATCCGGTGGTTTATTTGATCAGCGGGTTTCGCTGGAGCTTTTTCGAGCTGTCGGATGTGAGCGTGGGCGTCAGCCTTGCGATCACGCTTGCGTTTCTGGGGGCGTGCATGATCGCGATATGGTGGATCTTTAAGACGGGCTACCGGCTGCGGAGTTAGTTGATTTTGTGGTCCCAGTTTGGGGTGACAATTTTGCAGACGTTGCGGGCTTCGACAATTTTGCGGCCCGCGCTGTCCATCGTCCAGATGTTGTGGCAGCGGCCATAAAATGCTGGGCCATTGTCGCGAATCTTCATGCCCCATTCGCAGACGGCGGCGATTTCGCGGCCGACAGTCATGGTTGAGAGCACTTCGAAATGGGTGACGTCGAACGCTGCGAACTCTAGCGCGTGAAACTTCATGATTTCGATGGCGCCTTGCGCTTGCATCGTAGCGATGCGTAGCACGGGGTATAACGTCAAGACTTTGTTAATAATGCAAAATCGACTATGTATAAGGCGGGCGATGCGGTTTTTTGCGTTTTCGATTTGGGGGCGCCGCAGTGGCGTCACGGTACAATCATTGCGTGCCAGGGTCAGCACGCAACCGGATGCATTGCGTATTATTGAATTACACAGGACCGGGATGGTGGAGCTAAGCGGGATCGAACCGCTGACCTCTTGCATGCCATGC
>JANLYB010000142.1:0-3475 GCA_031365425.1 Hyphomicrobiaceae bacterium | reverse complement strand
GCCTGAGCGGCAGCCCGCTCGTTTCGCGCCAGCACGCGCTCCTGCGCTGTCACGACGGCTACCAGTATCAAATCATCGATCTCGGCAGTCGTAACGGCACTTATGTGAACGAGCAGCGTGTCGTGATGCCGACCACCCTGGCCGACGGGGCGCGTATCTTGATAGCAAAGAACGAAATTGTCTTCGAGCACATCGAAGAAGATTTCTCCAGTGCCCATCTCGAAGTGACGATGGCCGGCTCGATGGCTGGAGCGGGCTCGGCCATCCAGCCGGTGGCTTTGCTAGTCTGCGATATTCGCGGCTTCAGCACGATGGCGGAAAAACTTTCCAGCGCCGATCTCGCGCAACAGCTCGGGGTCTGGTTCCGCGAAGCGGGCAATCTCGTGGCGAAAAGCGGCGGAACGATCGACAAATTCATCGGCGACGCCATGCTCGCCTACTGGAGCGGCTGCGGTGAGGAAGAAGTCGATTGCGGAGCGACGCTTCGAATCGCGCGGGGCCTCCTCGATATTGCGGCCAAGAACAAGTGGTCAAATGGAGAGGCGTTTCGAGTAGGCGTGGCCCTGCATTTTGGCTCGGTCACTTGCGGCAACGTCGGCGTCGACGCGCAACGCGACGCCACCATTATTGGCGACGCGGTGAACACGGTTTTCCGGCTCGAGTCGGTCATGAAAGAGCTCAATCAGCAGGTCCTGCTTTCCGCTGATTTTCGCGAGCATTTGCCGGAAAACGAGACCCTGCTCGACCTCGGCGAACGGAAGTTGAAAGGGAAACAGCAAGCCGTTCGCATCTACGGCCTCGGCTAGTTCGAGCGATCGTTAGGCTCGGGTTTTGTGAATGCCTGAGATTGAGCTTGCCAAGCTCCCGGCTGGTTGTTAGTCCTCGTGGCGGTTCTTCATGGAATCCTCCTCTCGGTCTCGATCTGCGATCGGAAAGGCGCTCTTCGGCTCGATGCTGGCTGGATCGTTGTTGATGATTGGCGCGCCGGCTCTTCACGCCCAGTCCTACACCGTCAAAGACCTCGGCACTCTTGGCGGAGCGGACAGCTTCGCTTACGGCATCAATAACTCCGGTCAGGTCGTCGGAGCCGCCCGTGCTATGAGCGGCGTCCTTCATGCCACGCTCTTCAGCGGTACTGGTTCCAGACCACAGAAAGAAAATTTATTTATCACACCGTAGCCTTGGCGAAGGCGGATGAACGTCGCACTCCTCTCGTCACACAAAAAATATATGAACAAAAACATCATCATCAAAAACCCGGAGGGACTCGCCGCGGCGAGTCCTGGACGAACAGGAGCGCGTCCCTCCATTCTCTTCCTTCTGGCGCTAATCTTCCCCACGGTCCTTTCGGCTGCCACCTTCACCGTCAACTTGACAGGTGACGCGGCGGACGCCACACCGGGTAACGGCATCTGCGAGACGGCTACCGGCAACGGCGTCTGCACCTTGCGGGCGGCAATCGGGGAGGCGAACGCCCTCGCGGGCACCGACACGATCACCTTCAGCAGCTTGTTCAACACGGCGCAGACGATCACGCTGGGCGGCACGCAGCTTACGATCACCGGTGCCCTGACGATTCTCGGCCCAGGTCCTAACCTGCTGACCGTCAGCGGCAATAACGCCTCGCGCGTGTTTCTCGTGGACGACGGCACTGCCTCGCAGATCGTCGTGACGCTGGACGGGTTAAGCATCAACGGGGGCCTCGATACTGGCGGTGGTGGCGGGATTTCCAATATTGAAAGTCTCACGATTCGTAACAGCACGATCAGCGGGAACGACGGGACCGTCTTTGGGAGCGGCGGCGGCGTGTTAAGCGGCAGCGGCGTGGCAAGCAGTACGCTGACGATCAGCAACAGTACGATCAGCGGAAACACGGCCTCCTTCGGCGGCGGCGTGGTTTGCGGCGGCAGCACATGCACCATTACGGGCAGCACGATCAGCGGGAACATGGCCGGCGGTCAAGGCGGCGGCGTTTTCGCCATTGCCACCACGTTCACAGTTACGAACAGCACGATCAGCGGGTATGGGGCCGTCAATGGCTGTGGCGGCGTGCTTATCCAGTCCGTCACCGCCACCATCTCCAACAGCACGATCACCAACAACGATGCGGATTCGGATGACAACGGAAGCGCCGCGAGCGGCGGGGGAATTTTCAACCAAGCCGATACCACGCTGACCAGCACCATCGTCGCCGGTAACTTCCGCACGGGACCCAACGCCGATGATATCGGCGGCAGTGTCACCAGTTCCAGTTCCTTCAACCTTATCGGCGACGCAGCTACGGCGGGCGGACTGATAAACGGCGTCAACAACAACATCGTTGGCTCCAACCCTATGCTTGGCCCGCTTCAGAACAACGGCGGGCCGACGTTTACGCACGCTTTGTTGCCCGGCAGCCCGGCGATTGACAGAGGCTCCAACCCGCTGAACCTCACCACCGACCAGCGCGGCGCGCCGTTTGTCAGGGCCGGCGGGGCCGGAGCGGACATCGGCGCTTTTGAAGTTCAGGCGCCCGCGCCGACTCCAACGCCAACACCGACACCGACACCGACGCCGACTACGCTCGCCAATATCTCGACGCGGCTGTCAGTGCAAACTGGCGATAACGTTCTTATCGGCGGCTTCATCGTTACCGGAACGCAGCCCAAGAAGGTGCTCCTGCGGGCGATCGGGCCTTCGCTGCCGGTCCCAGGCGCCCTGGCCGATCCCAACCTGGAGCTCTTCGATTCCTCAGGGCAGACCATCACTTCAAACGACAACTGGATGGACGCGCCGAACAAGCAGGAGATCATCGATAGCACGATCCCGCCGACGAACGACCTCGAGTCGGCTATTCTCATGGATCTAAGTCCCGACGCCTACACCGCGATTGTGAGCGGGGTGAATAACACCACCGGCATCGGGCTGGTGGAGGCGTACGATCTCGATCGCACGGTGGATTCAAAACTGGCCAACATCTCGACCCGCGGTCTGGTGCAGACGGGTGACGACGTGCTCATTGGCGGCTTCATCGTGCTGGGAACCGATATGCAACGAGTGATCGTGCGCGCGATCGGCCCCTCCTTGCCCGTGACCGGAAAGCTGGCTGATCCGATCTTGGAATTGCATAACCCTGATGGGTCGATCCTGGCGAGCAACGACAACTGGCGCACCACCCAGGAAGCGGAGATCATCGCCACGACGGTTCCTCCGAGCAATGACCTGGAGTCAGCCATCGTGGCCACGCTCTCGCCTAACGCCTATACCGCGATCGTGCAGGGAGCGAACGGCACCACTGGCGTCGCCTTGGTCGAGGTCTACGGGCTGGCTCCCGCGGTCCCATAAGCGCAAGACCGCATTCTGCAAGCGAAGCGCGCTCTTCGTTGGCCGGCGGGTCGACGTTGAGCGCGCTTTTTGCGCGGGGGCTTTCGCCTAACGAAACCCTTTAGTAGCCAGTCCGGCGAGCGCGGCCGGCGGCGCGCGCATCGTGATCGCG
>JANLYB010000073.1:0-17534 GCA_031365425.1 Hyphomicrobiaceae bacterium | reverse complement strand
GGTTTGGGGGAACACGTTCCACCAATTGGGCCGAGGCGCAGCCGACCACTTGAACAAGGGCGAAAGCCCACTCGCGCAGCGCTATTCACGAGGCACGACGATGATCCCAGTCACGACATTTGCAGACAAAACGGTTGCGGTTTTTGGGCTGGGCGGGTCGGGTATCGCGACGGCGCACGCGTTGATCGCGGGCGGCGCAACGGTCGCGGCCTGGGACGATGGCGAAGCAGGGCGCGCGGCAGCGGAGAAGGCGGGTATTCCGCTGGTTGATCTCAATACCGCCGGATGGACCAAGTTCGCAGCCCTCGTTTTGGCCCCCGGCGTGCCGCTGACGCATCCCGAGCCGCATTGGACGGTGAAGCGCGCGCACGACGCCAAGATTGAAATCATCGGCGACATTGAGCTGTTCTGCCGCGAGCGCAATGCCCACTGCCCGGCCGCGACGTTCATCGCGATTACCGGCACCAACGGCAAATCGACGACGACCGCGCTGATCGCGCATATTCTCCGCAGCGCGGGCAAAGACGCGCAGATGGGCGGCAACATCGGCGTCCCCATCCTCGCGCTGGATCCGCCCGCGAAGGACCGTATCTACGTCATCGAGATGAGTTCGTTCCAGATCGACCTGACGCCGCGCCTCAACCCCACCGTCGGCGTCCTCCTCAACATCACCCCCGACCATATTGATCGGCACGGGACGGTTGAGAATTACGCGGCCATCAAGGAGCGGTTGGTCATGGCAGCAAGCAGTGCTGTCATCGGTGTTGAAGATGGCCTGACGGCGAGCGGCAATGCGTGTGATGAAGTCTTCCACGTCTTGGACAATACGCCCGACCGCCTCGCATTGGCATTTTCCCGCAAGCGGGCCCAGACAACGGGCATTGTCTATTTTCAGGCACCTATTTTAACCCGTGCATTTCCAAGCGGCGCAAACGGATGCTTTGAAGAGACCCTCGTCGATCTGAGCAGCGCGCAGACCCTGCGCGGCGCACACAACGCCGAAAATGCCGCCGCCGCATTTCTGGCCTGCGAACTTCTCGGCATCCCCCACGACGAAATCGGATGCGCAATCAAGACCTACCCCGGTCTCGCCCACCGCATGGAAGAGATCGGGCGCGTGGGCAACGTCCCGTTTATCAACGACAGCAAAGCGACCAACGCCGACAGCACGGAAAAGGCGCTGCTCTCGTTCCCCGCCGGCGTGTATTGGATCCTGGGCGGCAAGCCCAAGGAAGGCGGCATCGAACCCTTGCGCCCTTATTTCCCCAGCATCGCGAAAGCCTACCTGATCGGCGCTGCCTCCGACGAATTCGCCAAGACGCTGGAAGGCCACGTCCCCTATGAGCGTTGCGTCACGCTCGACGTGGCTGTCGCGCGCGCTAGTGCCGATGCGCTGGCGGCGAACCTACCGAACTCCACTGTCCTGCTTTCTCCCGCGTGCGCCAGCTACGACCAGTTCAAAAGCTTCGAACACCGCGGCGACGTCTTCCGCGCTCTCGTCACCGCCCTCCCCGGCGTCACGCCACGAGGAAAGGCATGACGCACACGCCCACCCACTCCATGGCCGGGCTTGACCCGGCCATCCAGGGCCGCACGTGGAGAACTCAGAGCCCAGTCTCCTGGATGGCCGCCTCGGAGGACGGCCATGGAGTAGGAGGGGGTGGTGTCCATGGCCCCCCTGAGGCCAACCCATGAACTTCTCGCGGGCGGACCGGTCGCGGCTGGCGGAATGGTGGTTCACCGTGGACCGCCAACTGCTCGTGCTGATCCTGACGCTGATTGGCGCCGGCCTGCTGCTGTCGGTGGCGGCGAGCCCGGCGATCGCCATGAAGCGCGGCTTCCCGACGTATCATTTCGTCATCCGCCAGTTCGTGTTCGCAGGCGTTGGTGCATGCGTGATGATCGCGGTCTCGTTCCTGTCGCCGGGCAATATCCGCCGCTTGGCGCTGGCGATGTTTTTGGCAAGCCTGGCTGGCCTCGCCGCCGTTCTTGTCATCGGCCCCGAGATCAATGGCGCGCGGCGCTGGCTGCCGGTTTTGGGGCAAACGATCCAGCCGTCCGAATTCATGAAGCCAAGCTTCATCGTCGTCACCGCGTGGTTGTTTGCCCAGACCAAGCACCGCCCGGATATGCCAGCCCTCGCTATGGCCTGTGCAAGTTTTGCGCTTGTCGCTGGGCTGATCGTTTCCGAACCCGACGTCGGCCAGACACTATTGGTCTCATCCGTCTGGGGCGCGCTGTATGTGCTGTCGGGCCAACCTTGGCAGGGTGCGGTGGCACTCGTCGGGCTCGGCGCGGGCGGCGGCGGCGCGGCCTACGCCATCTTCCCCCACGTTCAAACCCGCGTTGATCGCTATTTCGCAGGCACCAGCGGCGACCATTCCCAGGTCGACCGCGCGATGCAGGCATTCATGGAGGGCGGGTTCTTCGGCCGCGGCCCCGGCGAAGGCACCATCAAGATCGTGCTGCCCGACGCCCATACCGACTTCATCTTCGCCGTCGTCGCCGAAGAATACGGCATCCTCGCCTGCCTGTTCCTGCTCGCCCTGTTCGCCGCCATCGCCGCCAGAGCCATCGCGCGGGCCTCCGCCGATGCCGACAACGGCAACCGGCTGGCTATCATCGGGCTCGCGCTGGTGTTTTCCATCCAGGCGCTGATCAATATGGGGGTTAATGCAGGGCTGTTGCCCGCCAAGGGCATGACCCTGCCCTTCATTTCCGCAGGCGGATCGTCAACGATTGCGGTTTCCATTACATTGGGAATGCTGTTAGCGCTGACGCGGAAAAGAACTGACCTTGCCAACCTCAAAAAGCCGCGCTTAGTCCCCACACCGGCTCGCAAAGAGCGAGCGCAACTTCCCAGGAGTTGAGATCTAAATGAACGGCGAGGCGTCTGTCATGCTGGCGGCCGGTGGAACCGGTGGCCATCTGTTTCCAGCGTTTGCCCTGGCCGAGGCGCTGGGAAAGCGCGGCATCATCGTCGATCTCGTCACCGACACGCGCGGCGACCGCTACGGCACCGGCTTTCCCGCCCGCAAGGTTTATCAGGTGCCATCGGGCACGGGCGGAGGCGCCATCAAGGCAGCCTTCGCTGCCATCCAGTTGAGCCGCGGAGTGGCGGCAGCCCACAAGCTGCTCGGCGAAGTACGCCCCAAGGCCGTGCTGGGGTTCGGCGGTTACCCGACATTCCCGCCGCTGCTGGCGGCCAAACTGCGCGGCATCCCAACCGCGGTGCACGAGCAGAACGCCATCCTGGGCCGCGCCAACAAGATGCTCGCAAGCCGCGTGGACGCCATCGCAACCTCGTTTGCCGCAACCAAGCTGATCGACGGCCCGCTGCTTGCCAAAACACACCACACCGGCAACCCCGTCCGCTCCATCGTGATCGAAGCAGCAAGCCGCCACTACTGGCGACCCGAACCAAGCCAGCCGTTCAATCTGCTCGTATTCGGCGGCAGCCAGGGCGCACGGTTCTTTTCCGAATGTGTACCGCCTGCGCTTGCGCAGCTACCCGAAGGTGTGCGCGCCCGCCTTCGCATCACCCAGCAGGCCCGCGAAGAGGACTTAGGCGCCGTCCGCGCCGCCTATGCCGCGAGCGGCATCAACGCCGAAGTCGCGTCGTTCTTTAAGGATTTGCCCAACCGGATCGGGGCTAGCCATTTGGTTATTGGCCGTGCGGGTGCCTCAACAGTGGCCGAATTGACGGTTATTGGCCGTCCGTCGATCCTGGTGCCGTTGCCGCATTCCCTTGACAACGATCAACTGCATAATGCGGCCGGACTTGCCGAATCGGGCGGGGCTTGGTGTATCGAGCAGAAGGATTTGACGCCGCGGCGTCTCGCCGACGACATCGAGATGCTGATGGCACGGCCAGGAATGCTGGCAACGGCGGCGGCGGCAGCCAAGACGCAGGGGCGTCCCGATGCCGTCGAACGGTTGGCCGATCTTGTTGAGAGCCTGATGGCGAAGGCGAAAGCCTCATAGTCCAGGCGAAAGCCTGAAACGAATTTTGCCCAGTGGCGGTCACGCGCTTGGCGACGAAACGGGAGACGAACGACACATGCAGATGCCACGCGACGTCGGCACGTTTCACATCATCGGGATCGGCGGGATCGGCATGAGCGCCATCGCCGAAATCCTGATCGCCAAGGGCTATTCGGTCCAGGGCAGCGACCAGAAGGAATCGGCCAACGTCAAGCGTTTGCGCACCAAGGGCATCCGGGTCTTCATCGGCCACGACGCGATCAACCTGATCGGCGCAAAAACCGTGGTCATCTCGACGGCGGTGAAAAAGGGCAACCCCGAACTCGACGCCGCTCGCGCCAAGGGCCTCCAGATCGTCCGCCGCGCCGAAATCCTCGCCGAACTGATGCGGCTCTATCAGACCGTGTCGATCACCGGCACCCACGGCAAGACAACCACGACCTCGCTGATCTCGCACATCTACACCGAAGCAGGCCTCGACCCGACGGTCATCACCGGCGGCATCATCAACGCCTGGGGCTCGAACGCACGCCTCGGCAAAAGCCCCTGGATGATCGTCGAGGCCGACGAGAGCGACGGCACGTTCACTCGCCTGCCGACCGAGATCGGTATCGTGACGAACATAGACCCCGAGCACCTCGACCATTTCAAAACCGTCGAGAACATGCATCGCGAGTTCGAGGGCTTTTACAAAAACATTCCGTTCTACGGCCTGACCGTCACCTGCACCGATCACCCCGTCGTGCGCGATATGATCGAGCGTCTCGGCCTGCGCACCGATGGCCGCCGCCTGCTGACCTACGGGACCACTGAGGGTTGCGATCTCGTGCTCAAAGGCATCAGTTTTGATCGCGGCCAGATGTTGTTCGACGCCGACCTTGGCCCGCGCGTCATCGGCGGCGCACGCCAGTTGCGCGCCTGGACCCTGCCGCTGCCGGGTCACCACAACGCCCTCAACGCGCTGGCAGCCATTGCGGTCGCCGCCGAAGCCGGCATCCCCGACGACAAGATCCGCTCAGCGCTCGCGTCGTTCTCCGGCGTGAAGCGCCGCTATCAGGTCGCCGGCACCTGGAACGGCCTCACCATTTATGACGACTACGGCCACCACCCCGCTGAAATCGCAGCCGTCCTGGCAGCCGCACGCGGCGGCGCAAGGGGCCGCATCATCGCCATCGTCGAACCGCACCGCTACACTCGCGTCCGCGACCTGTTCGGCGACTTCTGCGCCTGCTTCAAGGACGCCGACAGCGTCATCGTCGCCCCGCTCTACTCGGCAGGCGAACCAGCGCTCGAAGGCATCGACCAGCACTCGCTCGCACGCGGGATCGCCGCCACCGGCAAGCCTGTCGTCGCCATCGACAACGCCCGAGAGATCGTGCCGCTCCTGCGCAGTCATGGCCGCCCGGGCGATAGCGTGATCTTCTTGGGCGCTGGCAACTCGACAGAATGGGCGCACGCGCTCGGCGACTGGCTGAGCGTCGAGGCTGCGCAGTGAGTGCATCTGCTGCAATAAAATCCGCGCCCGCGTTTGAAGACCTGACACCCGCCTTGCGCGCGGCGATGCCGGACCTGCGCGGACGCCTCACCGCCAATGCGATGATGGCCGACATCACTTGGTTCCGCGCCGGCGGACCCGCCCAAGTGCTGTTCTCGCCCGCCGATGAGGCCGACCTCGCGTACTTCTTGAAGCACGCGCCCAAAGACCTGCCGGTCTTCGTCGTCGGTCTCGGCTCCAACCTGCTGGTCCGAGACGGCGGCGTCAAAGGCGTCGTAATCCGCTTAGGGAGAGGCTTCGGCGACGTGATCATCGAACCCGGCCACCGCCTCCGCGCCGGAACCGTCGTGCCCGACGTGAAGGTCGCCCGCGCGGCAGCCGCCGCCGGTATCGCTGGCCTCGCGTTCTATCGCGGCATCCCCGGCTCCATCGGCGGCGCGTTGCGCATGAACGCCGGCGCGCACGGGACCGAGACGACTAACGTCCTCGTGTCCGCGCGCGCGGTCGATCGCGATGGCAACATCCATGTCCTGAGCCACGCCGACATGGGCTTTACCTATCGCCATTGCGCGATTTCGCCGGACTGGATATTCACCGAAGGCACCTTCCAAGGCACCCCAGGCGACCCCGCCGAAATCGGCATCGCCATGGATGAAGTCGCCGACTACCGCGAGAAGAACCAGCCGGTACGCGAAAAAACCGGCGGCTCGACCTTTAAAAACCCGCCCGGCCATAGCTCTTGGAAGCTCATCGACGAGTCCGGATGTCGCGGTTTGCGCATCGGCGGCGCGATGGTCAGCGAAATGCACTGCAATTTCCTCATCAACGTCGACGGCGCGACGGGCGAGGACATCGAACGCTTAGGCGAAACCGTCCGCGCCCGCGTATTGGCGAAATCCGGCATCACCCTGCAATGGGAAATCATCCGGTTAGGTGAGCCGCTGCCGGGTAGGGCGACGGGCGAAGCGTTGGCGGGGTTGACGTCGGGTTAGGCGCTTGCTGAGATTGGCATTTGACCTGGAGCGCCATAACCAAACGCCGCTTGAGACAAGGCCACAAGTCCTTACTCAAATCCTGCTACAGACTGATGCGAAGCGAGTTGTTGTCTTGGAAGACTATTCAAAGACGTCCGACCACATCCGCATTGTAAACAGCTTCGAAGAGTTGATCTCCACGCGCTTCGACGGAGACATCAACGCCCTCTGCTGGCGCCGCGAACTGTCGGGAGATTTCCAAGAAATCATCGATCACCTCCAAGCCGAAGAAGGGATAACCACGATCGGGGATGACGACCTCCGAACCCTTACTCTAAGCCCAGCGGGCTCTGTGGCCCGGGAGGGGCTGCTAGCAGATCAAGCGCTGCTACGTGGCCACGGACTAGCCCCGATCCTCGACTACATCACTGGTTACCCTCGGGATGGCGCGGCGGGGCCTATCCCTACAGACGTTTACTCATTTCACGTGGATAGCGCCACGGTCCAGGCGGATACCTACCTTTGCACTTACATAGGAAACACCTCCGAAGGGCTTTCAAATGAAACGGCCGTCCGCCGGATCGAGGTCGCCGAAACCAGAGCCCAATTGTTGAAAATCTATGGTGGTCCAGACGACGAGGGCTTCGCCACCTACCTGAGTACGCATTGCTTTGATCTTCACTACTCGCCGCTACCCGGTGCCCGGCCCTACACGTTCGGGCTCGGCAACCTATGGCGGATTGCCATTGCTTACCCGGACTGCCCTGTCCTCCCCTGCATCCACCGGGCCCCACTTACGCTGCCTGGAGCCCCCGCTAGATTACTGCTGATCAGTTGAGGTGGCTGGAAACCGCGATGCCGTAGACAAGTCTCCAAGTCGAGCCAAGGTCGCGTTGCGTTCATTGGACACCCGCTCCCCTTTTCTCCCTCTCGCCCTCGCGCGTCCAATCCTGTAGGTAGCCCTCGACGCACCTTGCCGGAAAGCACGAGGACCACCCGCATGACCACCACCCGCAAATTCTCCCACATCGCTGTCCTCAAGGGCGGGCTGTCCGCTGAGCGCGACGTGTCGCTGCGGTCGGGCGTGGCCGTGGCGCAGGCGCTGCGTGGTGAGGGCTATACGGTCACGGAGATCGACGTTGGTCGCGACATCGCGAGCGTCCTTACCGCCCTCAAACCCGACGCATGCTTCAACGCGCTGCACGGCAAGTACGGTGAAGATGGCTGCATGCAGGGTATCCTCGAAACGCTGCAGATCCCCTACACGCACTCCGGCGTGCTCGCCTCCGCGCTCGCCATGCACAAGGAGCGCGCAAAGGATGCGATGAAGGCCGCAGGCGTGCCGGTTGCCAACGCGCTTCTCGTCACCCGCGAACAGGCAATGGCCGATCACGTCATGCCCCCGCCCTACGTCGTCAAACCCATCGCGGAAGGCTCAAGCGTCGGCGTCATCATCGTCGGCCCCCACCTCAACGCGCCTCCCGCCAAAATCGGCGAAGCAGGCCCAGCGGATGAGATCGTCATGGTCGAACGGTTCGTGGCGGGCCGCGAACTGACCTGCGGTGTCATCGCCGGTCAGGCGACCGATGTGATCGAAATCGTACCGTTGAAAGGGCTCACGTTTTACGATTACGAGGCAAAATATGCTCCGGGCGGATCAAAACACGTTCTGCCCGCGGAACTTTTACCGGATGTTTACGCATCTGTCCGGAAATACGCTGTGGCGGCGCACGAGGCGCTCGGTTGCCGTGGCCTGTCGCGAGCGGACTTCCGTTACGACGATACGCCGGGCGGAACGGGCGAGTTGGTGTGCCTGGAAGTGAACACTCAACCGGGCATGACGGCAACGTCTCTGGTGCCCGAACTGGCAGCATATGCGGGACAGCCGTTCGGCTCTCTCGTGGCGTGGATCATCGAGGACGCGAGTTGCAACAGATAGGCGCCATGGCGGGAAACGGTCCAGCAACTGCTGGCCGCCCCGCCGCGCCTAACAAAGCCGCACCTAAGACGACCCGTCGCGTTCATACCCGCCGCCGCCGTAAGCCTCAATCCCACGTCTGGAAATACCTCGCCGTTTTGACTGTGATCGCCGCCGTCACCGGTGCCGCGATCATCGTGACCGGAATGGCGACCGGTAAACTCGCCCCCACAACGCAGGGTCCGAGCCGCTTCGATCAGGTGCTGACCGCCGCGGGCTTCGGCATCGATGAGGTGGCGGTCAGCGGTCACCGCTTCACCGCCGACAGCGATATTTTCGACGCCCTCGACCTGCCCAATGTCACGACCATGGCGGCGCTGCAAAGCGCACAGATCCAGGCGCGGTTGCGCAAGCTGCCCTGGGTCGCAACCGCAAACATCACCCGCGTCTTCCCCGGCCGCGTCGATGTGGCTGTGACCGAACGCACCCCGTTCGCCGCCTGGCTCAATGGCAGCACGACCATCCTCGTCGATGCAACGGGCCGCGAATTGTCGGCGGTGCGCGATAGCGATTGGCCGAATCTGCCACGTATCAAGGGTGCCGGTGCGCCCGAGGCCGCAAACGCCTTGTTCCAGATGCTCGCCAGCGTGCCCGAAATCGGCCAGCGCCTCCAATTGGCAACGCGCATCACGCAGCGCCGTTGGCAACTTCAGTTGACCAACGGCGTCCGCCTCGAACTGCCGCCCGAAGGCGAAGCCACCGCATTGGCAAGTCTGCTTGCCGGCAAGTCCGCAGCCGCCTGGCTCGACAAACCCAACACCATTGTCGATCTGCGCTCGCCTACGCGCATCGCCGCCCGTCCGTCCGCCGCTCCTGTGGGAGGGCCGTGACATGCGCTTGAGAAACGGCGGCGACATCATCGGTGCGCTCGACATCGGCTCTCACAAAGTCGCGTGCTTGATCTTGGAGGCCCCCGTCAATCGCGGCGGACAGCCACTTGCGCCTCGTATCCTTGGCGTCGGGCACCAGCGCTCTCGCGGCCTGAAATCGGGCGTCATCACCGACGCGAATGAGGCTGAAACGGCGATCCGTTCTGCCGTCGCCCAAGCCGAACGCACCGCGGGCGTCACCCTGCAAAGCGTTTATGCGGCCATCACCTGCGGACGCCTGAGTTCGCTGTCGTTCGCAGCCCACGCCCAGATCGCAGGATCGGTTGGCGACGGCGACATCGGCCGCATATTTGAAGGCGCGCGCGCCTATGCCGAACGCGACGGTCGCACGCTGGTCCACATGAACCGCAAGGCCTTCCGGCTCGACGGCGCGGTTGGCGGCGACGATCCGCGCGGGCTGGCGGCTGCGAAATTGACCGCCGATATGCACGCCGTCACCGCCGACACCGGCGCATTCGCCAACCTGATGCATGTGGTCGAGCGCTGTCACTTGAGCGTCGCAGGGCTTGTGGCCGCCCCCTATGCCAGCGCACTTGCAGTCACGAGCGAAGATGAACGCCGGTTTGGCGTCACGGTGATCGACATGGGCGGGGGCACTACAACCTGGGCCGTCTTCCACGAGGGCCAATTCGCCAATTGTGAGGTTTTAGCGACCGGCGGGCACCACTTAACCTTTGATATTGCACAAAATCTGCGCTGTTCCCTTGCGGAGGCCGAGCGAATCAAGGCGCTTTACGCTAGTATGGTCAACGCAAAGTCGGATGTTAGCGACAGATTTAGTTATTCGCCCTCGTCAAGCAGCGAGAGCGGATTTCATCAAATGACGCGCGCCGGCCTGTGCGACGTCGTACGGCCGAGGATTGACGCTCTGTTGCAAGCCATAGCAACCAAGCAGCAAGCCTCGGGCTACGGTGGCGGCCAAGTGGTCCTGACGGGTGGCGCAAGCCAGCTGGTGGGACTGGCGGCATACGCAGCGCACTACTTTGACGGTCCGGTCCGGTTGGGCAGGCCGCAAGCGTTGCCGGGGTTGGCCACGGGAGCCGATAGTCCCGCGTTCGCGGCCGTTGTTGGTCTGGGTCTTGTCGCGCCTGACAGCAGCACCGATGCGCTGGATGGCAGCCAGGGCCCGCCGGGCGGATATCTGAGCCGGGTCGGCCGGTGGATCGGCAGTAGTTTTTAGGCGTTGTTTTCCTTGCGTATGACGGCGGTGAATCAAGGTCTCGCGCGAGACCGGATTCATCGAGACCTCGCAGAACGGAACACGCCATGAGCATCAAGCTGCAACTGCCCAAACTGACAGACCTGCGGCCGCGGCTGACTGTCATCGGCGTCGGAGGCGCGGGCTGCAACGCCATCAACAACATGATCGCGGCAGGCTTGACCGGAGTTGATTTCGTCGTCGCCAACACCGATGCGCAGGCACTCGCCGCCTCCAGCGCGGAGCATCGCGTTCAGCTCGGGATCCAGCTCACGGAAGGCCTGGGTGCCGGCTCCAAACCCGAAATCGGCGAAGCTGCAGCGGAAGAAGCCATCGAAGATCTGCGTACGCAGATCGCGGGCTCACACATGGTGTTCATTGCCAGCGGCATGGGCGGCGGCACCGGCACGGGCGCTGCAGCCGTCATCGCGCGCGTCGCCAAAGAGCTTGGCATCCTGACCGTGGGCATCGTCACCAAGCCGTTCTTCTTCGAAGGCACCCGCCGCATGCGTATTGCCGACATCGGCGTCGCGGAATTGAAGAAGTACGTCGATACCCTGATCGTCATCCCCAACCAGAACCTGTTCCGGGTCGCCAACGAGAAAACGACCTTCGCCGAAGCCTTCGTGCTCGCTGACCAGGTGCTGTATTCGGGCGTTGCCTGCGTCGTCGATCTGATCATAAAGGAAGGCCTGATCAACCTCGACTTCGCCGACGTTCGCACCGTGATGAGCGGCATGGGCACGGCCATGATGGGCACAGGCGAAGCCTCCGGCGAACGCCGCGCTATCCTCGCCGCCGAAGAAGCCATCGCCAACCCGCTGCTCGACGACGTGTCGCTGCGCGGCGCACGCGGTTTGCTGCTCTCGATCAGCGGTGGCCGCGATCTGACGCTGTACGAAGTTGACGAGGCAGCCTCGCGCGTCCGCGAGGAAGTCGATCCCGACGCCAACATCATCGTCGGCGCAACCTTCGACGAAAGCCTCGGCGATCGCGTCCGCGTGTCGATCGTCGCCTCCGGTATGATGCGTCAGGAGCCGAACGCACGTCCTCTCTCGGCAGGAGTGCCCGCGACTTCGCCGTACATGACGCGTCCCGTCGACCCGCCGCGTCAAGCCGCGCCGCAGCACACGGCCCCCCAACAGCGCCCGGCCCAGCCGCCCGTCGATGTCGAAGAAGTTCAGCGCCGTCTGACCGCAGCGCTGCAATCAGATGCCCCCGATCAGTTCGTGGACGCGCGCTGGACCGATCGTCCCGCGGGTCAAACGCCTCCGCCAACACCACCCGCGGTGCCGCAGCGTGAAATGTGGCAAGCGCCCGGCAGCGTGATGATTGAACCAGCGCCCGCAATGACGTTCACGCCAGCGCCGCCCACGCAGCGCGCGCAAGACCTCAAGGCGCAGCAGCAGGGCGCAGCGCCTGAGACCTTCGCTCCCGAAATGCCGGTCGAAGTGCGCCGCCCGCCGCGCCGCATGCCCGAGCTGGAAGAGTTTCCCGCTCCCGTGCAGCGGGAATATCGCAATCGCGCATCTGAATCAGATCCCCACCAAGCCGAATCAGCGCCCGCAAGGCGCCCGGGGTTGTTCGAGAGGCTAGCGGGACGGACTCGCCGTGCAGGTGATTCGCACGTTTCTGATCACGCACAGCCGGTTCAGCCGCCCGCTGCGCGCGTAAATTCTCAAACAGCATCCCGTCCGCGTCCGTCGGCGCCAAATGGCTGGGCGTCATCGGAGCCTTCGGATGGATCAGAACAACGTGTTGAATTTCCGGAGTTTTTTTCACGCGATCGTAAGGCCTAGCGTGCTACGAAAGGGACCATATGGACCGGATTTTGGGCATGTGGTGGAACGGTAACAGAGTGTAAGGAACCGTGATTTGTCGCCGATATCTTTCGACGCGTATCGTTTACGCATCAACGGTTGGCGATAACAGTCGTGCACCACAGGATGAACCCCATAGAAGGGTTTACCATAGGTGCCTGCCGCGGGGCACATATCGCTGGGGATGATGCGGGCTTGGGTCACCAGGCGAGCATCAAAAATTCGCACCGAGGGAAGCGCAGAATGTCGAACAGATTTATCGGCGCGCGACAAACGACGATTGCCCGGGAGATCGAATTGACGGGGACCGGTGTCCATAGTGGCGCTCCCGTTGCTTTGATCCTCCATCCGGCGGAAGCCGATACGGGTTTCAAGTTCGTTGTCACAAAGCGCGGTCGTCTGGTTGCCGAGATTGCCGCTCACGTCGATAACGTCAAGAATCTCACGCTCTGCACAGTCATCGGCAACGACGATGGCGTAACAATCTCAACCGTAGAACACCTTCTTGCAGCCCTTCGCGGACTCTCGATCGACAACTGCTACATCGAAGTCGACAGCAAAGAGATGCCCATCATGGATGGCAGCTCGGCCCACTTCGTAGACGCCATCGACGACGCTGGCATTCGCGAACTCAACGCTCCCCGTCGTTTTATCAAGGTCTTGAAGCCGATCCGTGTTGAAGATGGCGACTGCTGGGGCGAAATCGCTCCCCATTCGGGCTTCCACCTCGATGTCGAAATCAACTTCGATACTCCGATCATTGGCCGTCAGCGCATCGTCCATGAAATGAACCCCGGCGTATTCCGCCACGAACTGGCCCGCGCCCGCACTTTTGGCTTCATGAGCGACGTCGAACGCCTCTGGAAAGCCGGTCTCGCTCTCGGTGCCAACCTTTCCAACACCGTCGCGATTGGCGATGACCGCGTGATCAACCGCGAAGGCCTCCGTCACCCCGACGAATTCGTCCGCCACAAAATGCTCGACGCCGTCGGCGATCTTTCCCTCTCCGGTTTGCCGCTGCTGGGCGCTTTCAAGTCGGTTCGTGGCGGTCATCGCCTCAACGCCAATGTCTTGAAAGCTCTGTTTGCCGACACGAGCGCCTGGGCCGTGGTCCAAGCGCCCCGCGTCCGCGAACACCTCTCCTTCGGCATGGGCATGCCAGCCCTCGCCGCCGGCGAATAAGTGCCGGAACATCCGGGACAATAAGTCTGCAGGTCGCGCCCAGGATAATGCGCGTTGCGACTAAAAAAGCTATATTTTGGCCATACTTGGCCGCCTTGATTATCCTGTGAGGATTCGGTCGACGGTGGGGCTTGGTCCGGCTATTCCTGTCGGCTGACAATCTGATTCCGGATCCCAAAAAGAGCGGAACGCAGTGACCATATCGGGGAACAACGTGAAATTGACCGGAAAATTAACCGCGACATGGCGTTGGACACGGTTCGCGGCGGTTTCCGTCGTGATCGCGCTGGCTGGCTGCGCCTCCAACACCGATCTGAGCAAAGCGCTCAACCCCGATCCGCCAGAAAAGATGTTCGCCGACGCCGACACGCTGTTGAGCAAAGGCAGCTTCGAAGAAGCGGCGAAAAAGTTTGAAGACATCGACCGCGACCACCCGTATGCGCCCGAAGCTCGGCGCGCAATGGTGATGGGCGCTTTCGCCAACTACAAGGCCGGCAAGATCCCCGAAGCGATCGCGGGCGCCGAACGCTATACGACGCTGCATTCCGGCACGAAGGAAGCCGCGCTCGCCCAGCACATCATTGCGTCCGCTCACTACGACGAGATCAAGGGGCCGAATCGCGATCAGGGCGAAACCAAAAAGGCGCTGCTCGCGCTCAAGACCCTCAAGACGCGCTACCCCGACAGCCAATACGCCAAGGATGCCGACAACAGGATCCGCGTCTGTGAAGACAACCTCGCGGCAGCTGAGATGGAAGTCGGCCGCTATTATATGAAGAAGCGGCAGTTCACGGGCGCGATCAACCGCTTCAAGACGGTCGTGACGGATTACCAGACGACGGCCCACGTCGAAGAAGCGCTGATGCGTCTGACGGAAGCCTACATGGCTCTCGGCATCAAACCGGAAGCGCAGAACATGGCAGCCGTGCTGGGCCACAACTTCCCTGAGTCGAAGTGGTACAAGCAGGCCTATGCGCTGCTCGCGTCCGACGGCCTGACGCCGCAGGAGCAGGAAGGCTCGTGGCTGTCCAAGACCTGGAGCAAACTACCCAAATTCAGCCTCGGCGGCAGCGGGCTGTAAGAGCAGCATCGCACTGCCACTGATGTCCCGGACAAGTGCGCGTTCTTGCGCACGCAGATCCGGGATCTTTACCGGCCTCAAGTCATTCACATTTTCCCGGCGCGAGGTGAAGACCCCGGATCGGCTACGCCGTCCGGGGAAGCAGTGGGGGGGAAAGGTCCCAAAAGATGGGTGGTTCGGGGTGTGTCCCTCCGAGCGGGTTGTAGGGCGGCAGCCCTACGCGCGAAGCGCCCATCTCTGCGCTTGCACCAGCCCCCACCTCCTCGCTAAATCGCGAGCATGGCGAGATCATCCAAATCAAATGACCCATCGAAATCCCGGCCCGTCGAAGCGTTGAGCGCGTCACAGGCGCAGGCCGAACTGGCGCGGCTGACAGCTGAGATCGCCCATCACGACGCGATGTATTACACGCACGATGCGCCCGAGATTTCCGACGCAGACTACGATGCGTTGCGCGCGCGGGTTCTGGCAATCGAGTCCCGCTTTCCCGATCTGATCGTAGCCGATAGCCCGACGCAACGGGTCGGCGCGGCACCCGCAGAAGGCTTCGGCAAATTCCGTCACGCGGTACCGATGCTGTCATTGGGCAATGCGTTCGCCGATGAGGACGTGACCGAGTTCGTCGAGCGCGTGCAGAAATTCCTCGGTGGCGCGAAAGTCCAGTTCACCGCCGAACCCAAGATCGACGGTCTGTCGATTGCGCTGCGCTACGAGAACGGCAAGCTCGTGCAGGCGGCCACACGCGGGGATGGCGCGGAGGGCGAGAACGTCACGGCAAACGTAATGACGATCCGCGAAATCCCCCACACGTTGAAGGGAAAGAATGTGCCGGACGTGATCGGCGTGCGTGGCGAAATCTATCTGGGGCACGCGGACTTTTCGGCGTTGAATGCGGCGCAGGCAGCCAACGGCGACAAGGTGTTCGCCAACCCGCGCAATGCAGCGGCAGGATCGCTGCGCCAGTTGGACAGCAAGATCACCGCATCAAGGCCGCTCCGCTTCTTTGCGTACACCTGGGGCGAGGCATCCAGCGTGCCGGCCTCGACCCAGTTCGGCATGATGGACGCTTACCGGCATTGGGGTTTGCCGGTGAACCCGCTGACGAGGCTATGCCACGGCGCAGACGATATGCTCGCCTTCTATCGCGAGATCGGCGAGGAGCGCGCCAGCCTCGGCTACGACATCGACGGCGTGGTCTACAAGGTCAACGATCTGACGATGCAGGAACGGCTGGGGTTCGTCTCGCGCTCGCCCCGTTGGGCCATCGCCCACAAGTTCCCGGCCGAGCAGGCAACGACAATCCTGGAGGCCATCGACATCCAGGTCGGACGTACCGGCGCGCTGACGCCCGTCGCCAAGCTCAAGCCCGTGACGGTCGGCGGCGTCGTGGTGTCGAACGCCACGCTCCATAACGAAGACGAGATCGCGAGGAAGGACATCCGCGTCGGCGATACCGTCGTGGTTCAGCGCGCAGGCGACGTGATCCCGCAGGTCGTGCGCGTCATCCTCGAAAAGCGCCCCGCAGACTCGGTGCCCTACTCCTTCCCAAAAGTCTGCCCTGTCTGCGAAAGCCACGCCGAACGCGAAAGAGACGAAGCAACCGGCGAGGCCGATGTCGTGCGCCGCTGCACCGGCGGGCTCATCTGCCCCGCGCAGGCCAAGGAACGCCTGAAGCATTTCGTGTCGCGCAATGCCTTCGACATTGAAGGTCTGGGGGATGAACGCATCGAACTTTTCTTCGACGAAGGCCGTCTCAAACAACCCGCCGACATCTTCACCCTCCAAGCCCGCGACGCTGTCAGCGATCAGCGCCTAGCCGATCAAAAGGGTTTCGGCCAGAAGTCCATCGACAACCTGTTCGCCTCGATCAACGCGCGGCGTACGATCACGCTGCCGCGCTTTTTGTTTGCGCTCGGCATCCGGCACGTCGGCGAAACGACCTCGCGCGATCTATCAGCAGCGTTCCGCACGTGGGAGGCGGTGGAGCAGGCGGTCACGCGCGCGATCCCCGGACGGCCGGGCCGCGATTGGCTCCGCTTCACGACGATCCCGGGACTTGGCCAGAAAACCGCCGAAGCAGCCCTCGCTAAACTCGTCGCCAAGGCGGACAAACTAGAAAGTAGCGGCCTGTTCAACGAGCCGCTGGAAGTGCGGCTGACCGGCCTTAGCATCGCGACCACCAAAGCCGCCAAAGCCATCGCGGAAAACTTCGCGGGTAACGACACCGCACTTATCGAAACTGCCGAGCGTGCCGTGAGCCAAGCCCCGAGCGAAGCCTATCTCGAACTGGTCGCCACTCCCGGCGTGGGAGAAGCGTCCGCCAACGCGCTCATCGCCTTCTTCGCAGAAGACCACAACGCGAAGGCCGTGCATGAACTGGTGAAGCACGTCACCATTACGCCGTTCGAACCCATCGCAACGGTAGCCTCGCCCGTCACCGGCAAGACGGTCGTGTTCACCGGCACGCTGGAAAAACTCTCCCGCAACGAAGCCAAAGCCAAAGCCGAACGCCTCGGCGCAAAAGTCGGCAGCTCGGTCTCCAAGAAAACCGACTATGTCATCGCAGGAAGCGACGCCGGCTCCAAACTCGACAAAGCCCGCGAGTTGGGGGTGAACGTCCTGAGCGAAGATGAGTGGATCGCGCTGGTGGGGTGAGGGGGGCGCGTAAAGGGATGTCGGGATTGGGACGACAGGGCCGGGACTGCCTCGCACCCCATGCAAGTGCAACGCATAGGGAGGGGGCCGAATCCCCTCTCCCCGCTCGCGCTCTTTCGCGCGAACGGGGAGAGGGTTAGGGTGAGGGGCGGCTACAAATACGGACCATCGGAACTCTTTCATGCGGCGTCCCCAACCCTGGCTGACCAATCGCGCACGTGCCTTGCGCGCCAATGAAACTTCCGCGGAAGATCTGGTTTGGCAGGCCCTTCGCAAC
>JANLYB010000034.1:0-13456 GCA_031365425.1 Hyphomicrobiaceae bacterium | reverse complement strand
AAAACGCCCCGCCCGTTTCGGCGAACGGGCGGGGCGCCTGTAATGCGCGAGCGGTAGGGGCTCACGCATTATGATGAAACGAGATGCACCCGGTCTGGGATCAGGTGATGAAGTGATGAGAGAGTAGCGCCGGGTTGCGATCAGCGCTAATCGTATGTTCTGTGTCCTTCGATCAGGTGGGCTTATCTACTCTCGGCGCTCGTGCCGGGCCGCAGTCGCGGCCACGCCGCACGGTCAATGAGGTAGCAGGGCAATTTTTCCGTGCGGCGGTAACATGCATCCGGTTACGCTCAAGCAACTGAAGTACTTCGATGCCGTCGCCAAGCATCTGCATTTTGGCCGGGCTGCGGAAGCGTGTTGCGTGACGCAGCCGGCGCTGTCGATGCAGATTCAAGAGCTTGAGGGATCGCTTGGGACGACGTTGATCGAGCGGGCGCGGTCAGGCTTGCGGCTGACGGTTCCGGGCGAGGCTGTGGCGGCGCGCGCGGCGCGGGTGCTGGCCGACGTGGACGATCTCGTGTCGGAATGTTTGCATGGGCAGGGGTTGATGACGGGGACGCTGCGGTTGGGGGTTATCCCTTCCGTTGCGCCGTATGTGCTGCCGGGGTTGCTAGCGGAATTGAATGCCGCGTATCCGCTGCTGGAGCTGCACGTGCGCGAGACGCAGACCAAGCCACTGTTGGAGGAGTTGGCGGACGGCAAGCTCGATGTGCTGCTGCTGGCGTTACCGGTGACAGGTGTGGAGTGTACGACGCTGCCGTTGTTCGACGACCGGTTTTTGCTGGCGGTGCCGCAGGGGTATCCGTTGGCGGCGCGGATCAAGGCGACGCGGGAGATGGTGGCCGGTGACCGGTTGCTGTTGCTGGAGGAAGGGCATTGCCTGCGCGATCAGGCGCTTGCGTATTGCGATTTGAAGCAGGTGAATACGGTCAACACATTCGGGGTTTCGAGCTTGGCGACGGTCGCAGGGATGGTGGCGGCCGGGCACGGGATTACGCTGTTGCCGGAGGTTTGTCTCGATGTCGAGGCGCACGGGCGCGGCGTGCGGGTGGTGCGGTTCGTGGCGCCCGAGCCATTCCGTACCTTGGGGCTCGCTTGGCGGACGACATCGCCGAGATCGGCGGATTTCAAGGAGTTGGGGCGATTGCTGATGGCGTCGCGGAAGCCGGCGGGGAAGAAGGGGTAGGGCATGTTCCCTTACTTCTCCCGGTACGGGCGAAGGTGCCCCGTTAGGGGCTGATGAGGGCCTTCCAACTTGCGCGAACGCCTGTTTTATAAAGTCCCTCACCTGTCACTTCGTGACATCCTCTCTCGTACCGGGAGAGGAGAAGTGCTAATCCTGCTTCGAGGTTTTTACGGAGCGGGGGATGAGGTTGGTGGGGACGTCTTCGCCGCGTTCGGCGAGGCTTGCATCGACGAACTGGACGGGGTGGCCTTGGAACTGCTGGGCCCACATCACTTCTGCGGTCTGCTGGCCGGGTAGGAACTGCATTTCCGGGACGGTCCAGGTTTTGTCGATATTGGCCAGGATTTTGGAGACGTCGGGGGCGGACATGCGGGCGAGAACCGGCTCGTTTATGGAAGCGGACTGGGTCAGCATCGGAGCGAGCGGGAAGGGGCGGTAGGACAGCTCCTCGGGGTGCTCTTCGTCGTAGGCGGGAGCCGCAACCCAGCCGTTGCTCCAGCCTGAGTGATTGGCGTCGTTCATGACCAGCGAACCCGATTGAGCGTCGGGGAAGGTTGACGGGTCGAGCGCTGCGACCTGAGTCCAGCGGGTGCGTGGCGTGAAGGGTTCGGCGAAGGCTAGCTGTTGATCGGCTGCCGTGATCGGCTGGGATGCGGCCTGGGGCTGAGGGATGCGGCGGGTCGCGAGGATCGGGCCCGAGATCAGCTTTGGCGAGCTTTCAGCGACGAACGAGACAAGGGTCATGAGCTGAGAACGGTCAGCCTCGTTAGGGCCCGGGACGAAGCGCGAGGGCCGCTCGACGAGTTTGGGGGCGGACACCAGCTTGGGCTGAGGTGGTACCACTGCGAGGGCCAGCTTAGGCTGAGGAGGCATTATGGCTGACGCAGGCGCTGTTGTGATGGGCTTGGGCTGAGCGAAAATCTGCGGCGTCAGGCTTGCGAGTTTGGGTTCGGGCTTGGGAGCGGCGGGCGCGAGTTTGGCTGCCGTGAACACGGGAGTGGCGGGCTGTACGTTCGAAGCGTCGGCGAACATGATGGCGTCTTTGGGCTGCTGGCGCAGGGTGAAGAAGCCGGCAATCTGGGTGGCCAAGTCCCGGTGCTGGGCTTGGGCCACGCGAACGTCGTCACGCGAGATTTCGCCGCCATCGGCTGGATGGTGTTGCGATTTGCCGTTGGGGAAAAGCAGTGCCAGTTCGTAGCGCGGCAGGCGTGGCCAGTGGCGGACTCGGCCGGTGTCGACGTGGACGAAGGGGATGCCCGAGGTTGGATAGTAGCCAACGCCGCCCTGTTCGCGGATGAGGGCCGAATAGCGGATTTGCTTCAAGGCAACGTCGGGGAAGGTGACGTCGATGGCTTTTCCGGTGATGTGTTGGCTTTCGCTCGCCTGGCCGCCAACGGTCTTGCGCAACATTTCATTGGTTGAGCGGGAACGATAGCCGCAGATGACCTGGATGGGCTCCTTGGAGCCGAGTTCGGTGTGCATCTCCCACAGGATGTCGATGGTGTGGGGGTCCATCTTGGTTTTTTCGTTGCGCCGCCAGTCGCGCATGATCCAATCGATCTTGTCCATCGCTTCGGGCACGTAAGCGCCGTTGCGCTTGTAAAGGACGGAGATCGTTTCCTTGGTGTGAATGTGGGTGAAGGCGATCGTGCGGGTATCGGAGAAGGCAGCCGTCAGTTGCTGGGCGCCAAACAGGGCAACACCGGTCGAGGCGATAAACGCGGCGGCGAGTAATCGATGAGGGATTTTCAATGTAATAGAACCCCGTTTGAATGAACGCCTGATCGTTCCGCCGATGACCGCCCAGAAGGGGCCATCGCAGTTGCAGACTGACGCCAGCGTCAAAAGTAATCCCCGGCCGTTAAAACTCGGTAATAGTTGATTGGGTGCACAACAGGGCTCGAAGTGGGCGATATCTGGGCATGGTTCTCTTGCTTTCAAAAGTTCTGGCCTGAAGCAGGCCATAACTTTTGAGTCCGGCGCTTGCGCCGGCGGCCGTTGGCCGCCCCGGCCAGCGGTATGGTGGTATTGAGCGGTCAGTCCGCAAGCCGCTTGTGGAGTTCAGTTTCGTGAGTTGGATCAAGTGTAAAGTGACCCAACAAAAATCAAACTCGCTCATGCAACTTTAGAGGAAGCGTTCGAAGACGGTGACGGTGTCGCCGGGCTGGACGACGTAGTCGGATGGGGCTTCGATCACTTCGACGAGGCCGTTGATGCGGCGCGAAATGCGGAATCTCTGTGTGCTGGCGCGGTCGGAATAACCACCGGCGATGGCGACGGCGGTTTCGACCGTCATACCGGAAACGTAGGGGTACTGGCCGGCGGTCTTGACTTCGCCCAGGATGAAGAAGGGGCGGTTTTGCAGCATGTCGACGGTGACTTGCGGGTCTTTGACGTATTGGCTGCCGAGGCGGGATTTGATGGTGCGTTCAAGGGCTGCCGTCGTGAGGCCGCGGGCGTTGACTTCGCCGATAAGCGGGACGGTGACCTGGCCAGCATGGTCGACAGTGTAGCTGCGCGAGAGGTTGGGCTGGCCGTAGACGAAGATGCGGAGGCGGTCGCCGCTGTCGAGGAGATAGGGGCCGTCGGTCTCGGCAACGGCTCGGGGGCCTTTGAGGTTGCGAGGCGCACTGGGCTCGCCCCAGCTGCTCTGGGTCGCAACGGTGACATCATCTGGGCCTGCGGCCACCGGGGTGGGGTAGCCATTTACGACGGCAGCGTCGCGGGGGGCCGTGAGGCTGCCGTCGGCGACGCTCGACTCGTGGTCGATGGCGCATCCCGACAACACCAAGAGTGCTGCGCCACAAAACCCAATTAGCCGCTTCGACATGGTTCACTAGTCCCAAAACACGATTTCGTCTGACCATTTCTGACCGACAGTGGTTAAAAAAGACTAAGGCTGCGTCTTTTTTTGCGACGTTTAAGGAATTGCTTACCCGCGCTAGGTCAAATGGGGCCAACGGACCATTGATTCCAAAGGCCTCCCCATGCGCACCACCGCGAACGCTTCACCTGACAACATCGATCCGGCGACGCTGTGGGGAACGATTGCCAAAAGCCTGCCTTGGCTGATGGCTTGGACGCTCGTGGTGATGGCGGTGACGTTCGGGCTGCTGAGCCTGGTTGCGCCGCGGTTTCAATCGGAAGCTCAACTGACGATCGACGCCAAGACGGCCACGAACCCGTTCAACGATCCCAAGCAGGTTTCGCAAGGCCCCGATTCTACGGCGAGCCAGATGGACCGGGAGGCGATCAATACGCATATCAAGTCGCTGCAGTCGCCGACGCTGGCGGCAGAAATTGTCAGCAAGCTCAAGCTGAAAGATAGGGTCGAGTTCAACACCGAACTGGGTGATGTCGACCTGATGAGCCGGGCGCTGCGGACGATCGGTTTGGGCGGCGCACGACCCGGTCAGAGCGAGCAGGATCGCGTGCTTGAAGCCTATTTCAAGAGCCTCGATGTGTATTCGGCGAAGGAAAGCCGGTTCATCGGGCTGCGCTTTACCTCGACCGATCCGCAGCTTGCCGCCGACATCCCCAACGCGCTGGCAGAGGCTTATCGCGAGCAGCTGGCCGGCCGCAAGGTTGAAGAGACGAAGGATGTGCAGGATGCGCTGCTGCCCAAGATCGACCAGTTGACCAAGGAAGTCGCGGCGGCTGAAGTTGCTGTCGAGCAGTTCCGGGGTAAGTCCGACAGCTTTAATACCGGCTCGCAGAAGCAGACGCTGAACGAGCAGCAGCTTGGCGAATTGACGAATGAATTGAGCAAGGCGCAGGCTGCCCGCAGCGAAAGCGAAGCGCGCGCCCGTTCGGCGGTCGAGATGGCCAAGGGCGGAGCCGGTGAAGTGCTGCCGGATGTGCAGCGCTCGCCGTTGATCCAGAACCTCGTGCAGCAGCGGGTGCGCGCCGAGCGGCAGATCGCGGAGGTGTCGGCGACGCTTCTGCCGGGACATCCGCGTATGCAGCAGCTCAATGCCGACCTGGCTGGATTGAAGAAGCAGATCGCGAGTGAAGTCGCGAAAATCGTCGATGGCATGGGCCGCGAGGCCAAGGTCAACGCCGAGCGCGAGACAGCAATCAAAAAGCGTTTGGCCGAGCTCAAGGTGACGGTGGTCAATGCCGGACCCGACGAAGCCAAGCTGAAAATGTATGTCGCCGACGCGAAGTCGAAGCGCGACGAACTCGAGCGTCTGCAGGCGCAGTACAACGTCAACAAAACGAGGGCTGAAAGCAAAGCGGTTCCGGTCGAGGCCAAGGTTTTGTCGCCGGCTTATCCCTCAAGCGTCGCCGTGTTCCCCAGGAAGGGTGCGCTGACGGCGGTTGCGGCCCTTGCGGCATTCGTGCTGGGTTTAGCGTTCACGGTGTTGAAGGCGGTTGCCAAGGGTGCCCGTTCGGCGGGTCCGGCGGGTGCGCCGCGCCAGATGCGCTCGCGCAAGGGCGATACGTATGGGCCGATCGCAGGCGAGATGCCGTCGCTGGCGGGTGGGCCGGCGTATTCAACGCCAGCCGTAAGCGTTGCCACGGCTGCCACGGCTGCTGCTGTGACGGCGGCTGCCGTGGTGCCTGCGGCTGCGCATGCTGGCGATGCCCACGAGCCAGCCTCTGCTGGCGTGGCGTCGGCGGATGCGCTGCTTGCTCATATGTTGGAGCGGACACCGGAGAAGGGTGGATACCGGACACTGATTGCAGGCGAATCGAGGGACGTGGATGCGACCGGGATTGCAGTCGCAGTGGCGAAAGGACTTGCCGATGCCGGTCAGCCGGTCATCCTGGTCGAATGGACCTATGGCAAGGCATCGGTTGCCCGTCAGGCTGGGCTCGATACGGCACCGGGTCTTGCCGAACTGATTTCGGGCGCTGCGACGTTTGAAAATGTGATCGCGTGCGTTCCCGATACGGAGTGCCATTTCATTCCGCCGGGTGACAATCTGGCGGAGGCTGCGCCCACGATCGATCCCGATCAGTTGAACCTTGTGCTCGATGCGCTGGATGAGGCGTATGCGCACATCGTTATTGTGGGCGAGCATGACAGCGTGCGCCATCTCTTCGAGACGATCCAGGGGCGGTGTGATGCCGGCGTGCTGATCGCTTCGGGGCAGACTGCGGCGTTGCGCGATCCACCGGGGACGTTCCTGGGCTTTGAGGTTGCCGATATCGAGATCATCCGCATGGAGGCAGCGACCGCTCCGCGCGATCTCGTGCAGCGGCGGTTGCGCGGGCTCGGCGGGGACGCACGGCTGCCTGCTTGAGGTGATTGCTGTCAGAGGCGCAAACTGATGGCATGGGTTTTGCGGCGCGACGGTGAATTTTGATTGAGAGTAACCAGCGTATCGGATGGAAAGTCACGCGACAAAACTGGTGAAAGCAGCGCTTGCTGCCGCCCACTATGCCGGGGTGGACGGGCTGCTGGCACCGTGGACGCGCGGGTTGGGCGTGATTTTCATGCTGCATCACGTCCGGCCTGAATTACCCCAGCCGTTCGAGCCGAACCGGATTTTGAAGGTTACCCCGGCGTTTCTGGAAGACGTTATCCATCAGGTGCAAGAGGCCGGATTTGATACAATCGGGCTCGACGATGTCCCAAAACGGCTGACAGAGGGCGGTCAGGGCCGTCCATTTGCGTGCTTTACGCTGGATGACGGCTACAAGGACAATCGCGAATTCGCCTATCCGGTGTTTAAGCGCAATAACGTGCCGTTTACGATCTATGTGCCGACCGACTATCCCGACGGCAAGGGGGTGCTGTGGTGGCTGGTGCTGGAGACCTCGATTGCCCGCGCGCCGCATGTGAGCGTGCAGATGGACGGCGCGATGCGTCATTTCACGACGCGGACGCCGGGCGAGAAGAGCGTCGCATTCGATGCCATCTACTGGTGGCTGCGGCGGTTGCCCGAGGACCGGGCGCGGTATGTGGTGGCCGAGCTTGCCCAGTCGATCGGGTATGATTCATCGAAGTTGTGCTCCGATCTGGTTATGACGTGGGATGAGTTGCGCGAACTGGCGCGCGACCGCCTAGTGACTATCGGGGCGCATACGAAGCGGCATATGGCGCTCGGGATGCTGCCAGCGGATGAGGCCGAAGCGGAAATGGCGGGCAGCATCGCGCGGATCGAGGCCGAGCTTGGCCGTCCGTGCCGGCATTTCAGCTATCCGTATGGGTGCGCGAAAAGTGCTGGGCGGCGTGAATTCGAGATGGCAGAAAGGCTGGGCTTGGCGACGGCGGTGACGACGCGCAAGGGGTTGATCTCGCGTCGTCATGCCCATGCCATGATGGCGTTGCCGCGGTTTTCTCTCAACGGCGACTATCAGGATGTGCGGTATACGAAGGTCATGCTGTCTGGCGCGCCGTTTGCGCTGTGGAATGCGATGTCGCGCGGTTAGACGCCGCCGGATGGTGTTTTCGCCATCCATTGGACGATGAGGCCGGCGGGGAGCACCCAGATCAGGCCCGCGAGAACGTAGTAGGCCAGTTCGCCCAGAGGGCCGACGCCGCGTACCTGCAAGACGACGGCAACCGACATCGCCAGCAGGACGTAGACGATGATGAAAATAAGCAGCGCGATGGTGCCCAGAAGTTTGCGGGTGCGGATCGGCATAGGGGCATCGGCTCCGTGGTGGTTCGCCCGTTTTGGGCTCGATTGGCCGCATTGATCGCGGCGATAATGGGTATTTAGTGGCTTGTTATAGCGAGGTAACCCGATGTGAACCATCGGTCTACCGGCTTTAAGACTAAGTTCAACCGAGATCACGTATGACCTATGCAATCCAAGCCCGACGCCGCCATCGCGATGCGGTGGCTCAAGCTGGGGACCGGCGCGCCGTGCAGGTATGGCTGGCGGCCGTGGCTGCGCTGGTGTTTGCGATGATCGCCGTCGGTGGGGCGACGCGGCTGACCGACAGCGGGCTTTCGATCACGGAATGGAAGCCGCTACTCGGGGCGATCCCGCCGCTCAGCGAGGCGGATTGGCAGGATGTGTTCGCGAAGTACAAGACGATCCCGCAGTACGCGAGCGTCAACAAGGGCATGACGCTCGATGCCTTCAAGTCGATCTTCTGGTGGGAGTGGGCGCACCGGTTTTTGGGGCGGATTGTTGGTCTGGTGTTTGCCGTGCCGTTTGTGGCGATCTGGCTTGCCGGGCGGTTTCCGGTTGGTTTTGTGCCGAAGCTCGCCGCTGTATTTGGGCTTGGCGCGCTGCAGGGGGCCGCCGGGTGGTACATGGTGTCGTCGGGGCTGGCTGAGAGGATCGATGTCAGCCAGTACCGGCTTGCTCTGCACCTCTCAATTGCATTTCTGATTTTGGGGGCGCTGGTTTGGCTGATCCTGGATCTTGCGCCGAAACGGGCTGAGCCGCGTTTGAAGACATTGACGGCTAGGGACAAGACGTGGGCGAGCGTGCTTGCGGTGCTGGTCTTCTCGCAGGTTGTGATCGGCGGGTTCGTGGCCGGGTTGAAGGCGGGGCGGGCGTTCAACACGTGGCCGTTGATGGATGGGAAGCTCATTCCTGACGGGTTTTCGCGGCTGGAGCCGTGGTGGCTGAACCTGACCGAGAACATGGCAACGGTGCAGTTCAATCACCGGATGGCGGCGTATGGGATTGTGGCGCTGGCGCTGTGGCATGCGGTGCGGGTGATTGGGCGCGCAGATGACGAGCGGGTGCGTACGTCGGCGGGGCTGCTGGCGGCGGGATTGGTTGCGCAGATGGGGCTTGGGATTTGGACCGTGTTGATGGCGGTTCCAATCAATCTTGGGATCGCGCATCAGGGGTTTGCGGCGGTCGTGTTCATGCTCGCGGTGGCCCATGCTCATGGGATGAGAGCGGAGGGGAAGTAGGGGGCTTGTGGCGCGCTGGGGGCTTACTAGATGTGTTTTGTTCAGCGCGTCCCGTTCGTCTAGAGGCCCAGGACACCAGCCTCTCACGTTGGTAACACGGGTTCGACTCCCGTACGGGGCGCCAATGGGCGACTTATCCAGTCAGTTCAGGGTGGGGCATGATCCTTCGCGTAGGAAGCGCGAGCGGATCATGATTTTTTAGAATTCAGCATCCAGTTCGTCGAGGTCGTCGGGTTCGTCTTGGGCGGCGGCGAGCCAGGGGGCCATGAGGGGCCAGGACAGGATCGTGTCGCAGTATTTCTGGCTGACGGGGTCGAGCTTCACGTCGTAGGTTTTGAAGCGGGTGCAGACGGGGGCGTACATGGCATCGGCCATGGTGGGCTTGCCGAACAGGAACGGGCCGCCGGACTCTTTCAGGCACATCTGCCAGATCTCGGTGACGCGGGCGATGTCGGCCTGTGCGCCGGCCCAGACTTTGAAGCCTGAGTAGTGGGCTTTCAGGTTCATCGGCAGGGCGGAGCGGAGATTATAGAAGCCTGAGTGCATTTCGCCGCTGACCGAGCGGCAGCGCGAACGGACTGCGCGATCGGTAGGCAGCAGGCCTGCTTTGGGGTTCAACTCGGCCAGGTATTCGGCAATCGCGAGGGTGTCCCAGATATCGACGCCTTCGTGACGGAGGCATGGGACGAGGAATGAGGGCGAGAGCAGGAGCAGTTCGGCGCGGGAGGCGGGGTCGTCCAGCGACAGGGCGACTTCTTCGAAGGACAGGCCTGCCATTTCGCACAGCAGCCAGCCGCGCATTGACCAGGATGAATAGTTCTTGCTCGAAATCGTGAGCGCCGTCTTGGTCATGTGCTCAAATCTCCCTGATCGGTAAATGTTTTAAGTCTGCGGCGAGAATACACTTTGCAGTGCAGCATGACGCAGTGCAATCTCCTTGAACAGTAAAGACCGTGCGGTCAGTCAAATCGTCTGACGCAGCGGTCTCAGGGGAGTGGCGCTGACCCATGATGTATCTTGCATATCAGGCGCAATCCGACCTTTTGAGCCCAACGCGGCATCTGGCGCGGATGTCGCTGGCCGCCGCGCAGATGGGTGATCTCGCCCATCGTCCGTATTCGTTGCGGCATGCGGCGGCGGCGTATCAGCTGCTCGAACGGGCGGGCCTCAGCCATGACCGGCCAGCCTATAACATCGAGCCGGTGAAGGTTGGGAACGAGCTGGTGTCGGTCCGGGAGGAGAGCGTTCTGACGCTGCCGTTCGGGACGTTGATCCGATTTAAGAAAGATAGCCCGGCCGTGCAGCCCAAAGTGCTGCTGGTTGCGCCGCTGTCAGGGCATTTTGCGACCCTGCTGCGCGCGACAGTGACGACGCTGCTGCGCGATCACGACGTCTACATCACCGATTGGCACAATGCGCGCGATGTCTCTCTGGCGGATGGTCCATTCGGGTTCGATGATTATGTGACGTATCTTATCCGGTTTATGGAGACGCTGGGGCCGCATTCGCACGTGGTAGCGGTTTGTCAGCCTTGCGTGCAGATGCTGGCGGCGGTTGCTGTGATGGCCCAGCAGGGTCATCCGGCCCAGCCAGCGAGCATGACGCTAATGGCGGGACCGGTCGATACGCGGGTCAATCCAACCGAGGTCAACAAACTTGCTACGGGCAAGCCGATCGGGTGGTTCGAGCGCAATCTGATCGCGACCGTGCCGTGGCGGTATAAGGGTTCGCGGCGCAAGGTTTATCCGGGTTTCATTCAGCTGACAGCGTTCATGTCGATGAACATGAAGCGCCATATCAAGGCTCATACGGAACTGTACGAGCATGTGCTGAATGGCGAGCACGACAAGGCCGAGGCGATCAAGCAGTTTTATGACGAGTATTTCGCGGTGCTCGATCTGCCGGCTGAGTTTTATCTCGAGACGGTGCTGTGGATTTTCCAGGAAGCGCGGTTGGCGGCAGGCACGCTGACGTATCAGGGCAAAACGATCGATTGCGGGGCGATCAAGAAGACGGCACTGCTGACGGTCGAAGGCGAGCGTGACGACATCTGTTCGCTGGGGCAGACCTCGGCGGCGCATGAGCTGTGCAGCGGGTTGAAGCCGTTCATGAAGCGGCACCATATGCAGGCGGGTGTCGGGCATTACGGAGTGTTTAGCGGCAAGCGGTGGGATACGCAGATCTATCCGATCGTGCGCAACGTGGTGTTGTCGAGCAGTTGATTTCACACGACGGCGGCTGAGACGCAGGCTTCGACGAAGCGGCGCATGGAGCGGGCTACGTGGCGGGCGGCTGTGGCATTCGGCTTCCTGGTTGGTGGTGTGACGCGGGCGTCATGCTTGCCCCGTTGGGAATGTGGCCTGATGCTTGCGTCGGCGTTGACAAGAGTCCCGTTCCAGCGCAACCCGATGAAAGCATTCGACCGCTGTCAGCCTAATCACAGTGTTCATGAGGTTGTCACGGGGAGACTGCGGATAAAGTGGGTTACCCAGTCATGCCGTTTTGACATTTACGCCGAAAAACCTTCCTGCCAACAAGCGAAAAGCCAGATGACCAAAAAACGCGCATTTATCACTGGAATCACGGGCCAGGACGGAGCCTATCTCTCGCAGTTCCTGCTTATGAAGGGCTATGAGGTGCATGGGCTGTTGCGCCGGAGCGCTTCGGCGGATGTGATCGGGACGCGGCTTTCCTGGATCGGGGTTGCCGATCAGGTGACGCTGCACGACGGCAATCTGATCGATCTGGCTAGCCTCATCCGGATCATGGAAACGGTGAAGCCGGACGAAATTTACAATCTTGCCGCGCAGTCGTTCGTGAAATCGTCGTGGCAACAGCCGTATCTGACCGGCATGACGACGGGCATGGGCGTGACCAATATGCTCGAAGCGACGCGGATCGTGTGCCCGAAGGCGCGTTTCTATCAAGCGTCATCGTCGGAAATGTACGGGATGGTGCAGGAGCCGGTCCAATCGGAGACGACCCCGTTCTACCCGCGTTCACCTTATGCGGCGGCCAAAATGTATGGTCACTGGATGACGGTGAACTATCGCGAAAGCTTTGGGATGCATGCGTCGAGCGGTATTCTATTCAATCACGAGTCGCCGTTGCGCGGGATCGAGTTCGTGACGCGCAAAATCACGGACGGCGTATCTCGGATCAAGCTTGGGATGAAGAAGAAGATCGCGCTGGGCAATTTGGATGCCAAACGCGACTGGGGCCATGCGCGCGACTACGTCGAGGCGATGTGGCTGATGCTCCAGCAGGACAAGGCCGACGATTACGTGGTGGCGACAGGACGGACAGTGCCGGTGCGTGAATTCTGCACCCTGGCGTTCGATTATGTGGGCCTCAAAGCGGAAGATTACGTTGAGATCGATCCGCGGTTCCTGCGTCCAGCGGAAGTCGAGTTGCTGCACGGCAATCCGGCAAAAGCCAAGGCAAAGCTGGGCTGGGAAGCGCGCACGTCCCTCGAACAGCTCGTCGTCGAGATGGTCGATGCCGATATGGACCGGTTGAAGAAGCACGAGCACCTGTAAGCGCGAGATGATCCGTCCCGAGCGACCAGACGCCGAACTAAAGGTCTTGATCACGGGGGCGATCGGCTTCGTCGGCCCGTATCTCGCCCAGGCATTGCGTGGACTGCCAGGGCGCGGCGTTTCGATTGTTTCTACTGCGTTGACGGCCGCGGAGCATCCGGAGCTTGGCGCGGTTCATGCGCTGGATGTGACGGATCGAGCGGCGGTCGAAGCTCTGATTGCCGAGATCCGGCCTAGTCACATCGTGCATCTGGCCGGTCTTGCTGCGCCGACAGCGGCCAATTCCAATGAGGCGCTTTCTTGGCAGGTGCATCTGTTTGGGACGTTGAATGTGGCCCATGCGATCTTGAAGCATGCGCCGCAGTGCGTGTTGCTCAGCGTCGGTTCAGGGCAGGTGTATGGTTCGAGCGCGCGCAGTGGCAGGCCCTTGAGCGAGACGGCGTTGCTGGCGCCGACGAATACCTACGAGGTCACGAAGGCTGCTGGCGATCTGGCGGTGGGGGCGCTGGCGGGGCAGGGACTGGCGTCTGTCCGGTTCCGGCCGTTCAATCATACAGGGCCGGGGCAGACGGGTGATTTCGTGATCCCCAGTTTTGCGATGCAGATTGCGCGGATTGAGGCCGGTTTGCAACCGCCGGTGCTGAAGGTTGGCAATCTTGAAGCGGAACGGGATTTTCTCGACGTACGGGATGTGGTGGCAGCCTATGCGCTGGCGGTCGCCAAGTCGGATGAGATTGTGCCGGGGACGATTTTGAATGTGGCGTCTGGCGTACCGCTGCGGATCCAGTCGATTTTGGACCGGCTGCTGGCGCTGAGCCGGGTGCCGATTTCGACCAAGATCGATAGCACGCGCATGCGGCCAAGTGAGACGCCGCGCTATGTCGGCGACGCGGCGCTGGC
>JANLYB010000027.1:0-4663 GCA_031365425.1 Hyphomicrobiaceae bacterium | reverse complement strand
ATCGAGGGCCGGATCGCAATCGGTGTCGTCGGAAACGTTCCCATCGACACGCTTATTCTTGAACTTGCGGTTATAGATATTGCCCGAAAGCTTCGTCGTGCTCGTCAGAGCATGCGCGCCGTTGAAGCTCAGCATTGCCATCTGATTTTCAGATGTCTGCGGCGTGGTGAATACGCTGCCATACCGCTGATTGACCAGTTCGATTGGCGTCGCTGCAGCCGCACCGAACTTGTTGGACGCACCCGTCACGTTGAAATGATATTCGCTTCGCTCGTCCTTGTAGCCAAGGTCGCCATAAGCGCGGCGCACGGTGCTGGTCGCCTGATCGCGCCACCCTTCATCTTTGATCGCTTCGACCGCAAAATAGCTCGCAAGATTACCGAACTTGGCGCCGTTCTGAACCGAAACCTGCCGCCGCCCAAACGACCCAAAGCGCGCATCGATTTCCGTGCCTTGATAATTGAACCCATCCTTCATCGTGATGGTCACCGCGCCGCCGATGGCATTGAGGCCGTAAACCGGGTTGCCCGAAATCACCGCGATATCGGAGATCGCAACCGACGGGATCATGTCCCAATTGACTGTATCGCCGTACACTTCGTTGATGCGCACGCCGTTCTGATAGACCGCCAATCCCTGAGGCGACCCATTGACTGCCGATGAGCTGAACCCGCGATAATTCACTTCCTGCTGGAAGCTGTTGCCGTTCGCATCCGTGACGATCACCCCTGCCACGCGCTGTTGCAGCGCGTCCGTCGTATTGTTCGACCCGCTGCTGCCGATATCGGCAGCCGAAATCGTGCTGACCGACCCCGCATACTTCTCAACTGCGATTTCACCACCGGCCGGTGCAAGCTTGACCTGCGAACCAATCTCAGGCGCGGCCGGAACAGCCGCAGGCTGTGCTGTAGCTGTAACCGGCGCTGGCGCGGGCTGCGGCGCTGCCGCCTGAACCGGCTTCCTCTTCGGCGCAGCTGCCTCCTTCGGCACAACCGCCTTCGGCTTGACCGGCTCAGGCTGAATGACCTGAACTTCCGGCACAGCGATACCCGGCTGTGCTGGCGCCTGCCCGTTCTGCTGAACCGGCGCACTGGGCTGCACGGGCGCTGCTGGAGAAGGCGGTGTCACCGTCGTAGGTGGCGACGGCGGAGTAACCGGGGTCGCAGGCACTGGCGTCGCCTGAACAGGTGCAGGGGGAGCGACCTGAGCGGGAGGAACCGCCGGTACTGGCGCAGGTTGCTGAGCAAACACGGCACCTGGGTACACCCCAAGCGTCCCCGCCATCAGCAGCCAAGTCAACGTCCGCGCCGTCATTAGAATGCCCCGCAAATAGATAAATGTGCGATTCCAGCCGGTTAAACAACTCAGCTGGCGCCAACAGACCCCCCTTCGGGCTAAAGTGCTTCGCGCCTCGCCGACAAGGTGAAACTTTGGAACTAGCCATCCCTTGACCATAGGGGGCCGTTAGTGTGATTTGCCGGTCACACACTGGCTAGCTCGCCCGCAATTACGGGAGAGAACGGAGACGCGCACGAATGACGGCGAGATCGACAGCAACCTATAGACAGCCCGGCCTCAACGCCGCTGCAGCCGTCATGACCCTCGCGCCAGCCATACTGGGTGCGGCCCCCTCGTACGCCGCCGACGCGCCTCTCCTCGCCGTAGAATTGAATAAGCTCGAAACCTACGAAAAGGGTTGCAGGGCCTACGTCGTCATCAACAACGCGGGTGAACAGGCCTTTCAAACCGTCAAGGTCGACCTCGTCCTGTTCCAGCCCGATGGCGTCATTGCTCGCCGCTTTGCTGTTGACCTCGGCCCGCTGAAATCGGTCAAGAAAACCGTCAAACTCTTCGATGTCGAAGGCTTGGCTTGCGACAAGATCGCAAGCGTCCTGGTCAACGACGTTATGGAATGCAAAGCCGATTCCGGCGTCATTCCCGATTGCCTGACCAAGATTTCGCTTTCCTCGGTGGCTGGCGCACCGCTGAACAAATAATTTAGGAGTTATTGAGTGGCTCAAGGTGTTGAAGGCGGACGGGATTTCTCCGTTATAGGGATGATCCAGCACGCCGATCCCGTAGTGCAGGCCATTGCTGCGCTGCTGATCGTCTGCTCGGTCGCCTCCTGGGCGATCACGCTCGAAAAGATCTGGCGTCTGCGCCAGCTCTCGAAGGAAGCGGCAGACCTCGAAACGCACGCTGCTGGCGGCCGCCTCCCCGGTGAAACCACCGGCATGCCGGGAGCCATCGGCCAATCCGCCCTCGCCGAATTGAACGACGGCCACAGCGCCGGTGAAGGCCGCACCGATGTCCGCGCCCGTCTCGAACGCGCCATGCGTGGCGCGATGAAAGGTGAACTGCGCGGCCTCGAATGGGGCCTGCCCTTCCTCGCGACCGTCGGTTCGACGACGCCTTTCGTCGGCCTGTTCGGCACCGTCTGGGGCATTATGCACTCGTTCACCTCCATCGCCCAATCGCGCGACACGAGCCTGGCCGTTGTCGCCCCCGGCATCGCCGAAGCCCTGTTCGTCACAGCCCTTGGCCTCGCTGCCGCCATCCCAGCCGTCGTCGCCTATAACCTCATCACCGTTTCACTCGGCCAAGCCGCCGAACGCATCGGCAAGTCCATCGTCGTGCTCGCCAAAGCCCTTTCCCGCGACAGCCACGAGAAAATCGTTCCCATCAAAGGAGTTAAGTGATGGGCGCTTCCTTAGGCTCAGGGGCCAACTACGGCGACGATGACGACGGCCAGTACAGGCCCATCGCCGACATCAACATCACGCCGATGGTCGACGTGATGCTGGTCCTGCTCATCATTTTCATGGTCGCCGCCCCTTTGATGGTCGCAGGCGTCCCCGTCGATCTGCCTAAGACCAGCGCCGTCAAACTCGGCCAGACCAAAAAGCCGATGGTCGTCACCCTGACGCCCGAAGGCAGCCTCCAGGTCCGCGACGAATTCATCCCCCGCGCCGATGTCGTCAACCGCCTGATGGCCATCCGCGCCGCCGAAGGCGACACCGTCGTCTACGTCCGCGCCGACAAAAAGCAGGCCTATGGCGACGTCATGGAAATCTTAGGCCGCGTCGGCGAGGCCGGTTACGGCCGCGTCTCCCTGCTCGCCCAACCGGCCGCCAGCCCCCGTCAGCCGGCCCCGCCCGCTCAATAGGTCAACAGGTAGGTCAACGCGTATGAACCGGCTATCTGCCACAACCTGGATCGCATCGATTGGCTTGCATGGCCTCCTGCTGCTGCCTCTTGTCGGCTTTGCGGCGGCCGGCCCCCGCGAAATCTACGACGACGGCGCCGGCACCGATGCCTTCCGCCTCGAACAAGGCATCACCATCGACATGGTGAGCTTCGGCGACGCAGCCGAGCGCGTCGAAATCGCGGAAGCTGCGCCCATGATCGCCAACCCGGTGCTGCCGCCGGTCGTCGAAACCAAACCCGACGATCCCGACTTGAAAAAAGTCATCACCGCCGCCTTGAGCCCTACCGAAACCGTCACGGCGGCCGACGATCCGCCCGTCGAGCAACCCAAACCCCAGGACGTCGCCGTCCAGAACCAAGCCGCCCAAGTCGCCATGATCGCCGAAAAGAGCGCCGGTCAGGCCCAGGATGGCGGCAAGGCCACCGCTCTGACCGCCTACGTCGGCAAAATTCACGGCGCATTGCAAAAAGCCAAAGCCTCGGTGGCGAACGGCGGCACCGGCCAAGTCACCCTCGGCTTCACGCTCGACGCGAATGGCAAAATCGTCGAGCGCCAAGTCATCAAGAGTTCCGGCGTCGCCGCCCTTGACAAGGCCGCCGTCGACTGGCTGGATCGTGCCGATTTCCCGCCCTTGCCCGGTCTGCTGGGCTCCGGCCAGCGCTTCAACGTGCCGCTCACCTTCAAGCGAAAATCCGGCTAAGTTCGCCACGCGCTTGGTCGATGCCGCTGCCTCAATGGCGACAGACCCGCAATGGTCTGTCGCAATCTATTGAGAGCACGCTTGCCGATGACCAACCCAATTCTTGTCGAAGTCACCCGCGGCCCCCTCGTCGAAAGCTTCCATCGCGGAGCCGTGGTCGTCGCAGGCGTATCAGGCGCGACCCTGCTCTCGATCGGCGACATCGCCCGCCCTGTATTCCCCCGCTCGGCCATCAAGCTGATCCAAACCTTGCCGCTGATCGAAACCGGCGCCGCCGAACGCTTCGGCTTTGGCGACGAAGAGATCGCGCTAGCCTGCGGCTCGCACGCCGGCGGAGAACGCCATGTCGCCATCGCCCGCGCCATGATGGCAACCCTTGGCCTCGACGAACATTGCCTCGCCTGCGGCCCAGCCGAACCCCAAGGCTACAAAGCCCGCCAGGAACTGGCAGCCAAAGGCGGCCGCCCAACCGCCTTCCACCACAACTGCTCCGGCAAACACGCAGGCATGCTGGCCGCCGCCCTCGCCACCCACACGCCAACCGCCAGCTACACCGATCCCCGCCACCCAGTTCAGCAGCACATCCACGCAGCCCTCGCTGAACTCACGGGCACCCCATTAGAGGCTGACGTCTGCGGCGTGGACGGCTGCTGCGTACCGGCCTGGGCGATGCCGCTTGAAACCCTCGCCCGCCTGTTCGCCAAAATAGGCACCGGCGAAGGCATCAGCCCTAACCGCCGCGCCGCCTTCGCCCG
>JANLYB010000012.1:0-13424 GCA_031365425.1 Hyphomicrobiaceae bacterium | reverse complement strand
GTCATGGCTGATGACCACCGCGCATCCCGCGAAATTCTCGAGCGCTTCCTCCAGCGCACGCAATGTCTCGACGTCGAGATCGTTGGTCGGTTCGTCGAGCAGAAGGACGTTGCCGCCCTCCTTGAGCATCTTGGCCAAGTGGACGCGGTTGCGTTCGCCACCTGACAGCAGGCCGACCTTCTTTTGCTGATCGGCGCCTTTGAAGTTAAACCAGCCGCAATAGGCGCGGCTTGGCACTTCTTTTTTGCCGCCGAGCAAAATCTGATCATTGCCGCCGGAGATTTCTTCCCAGACGGTTTTCTTATCGTCCAGATGGCCGCGGCTTTGATCGACGTAAGAAACTTTGACGGTTTCGCCGAGGCGAATGGTTCCCTGATCGGGCTTTTCCTGGCCGGTGATCATTTTGAAGAGCGTGGTTTTACCAGCGCCGTTCGGGCCGATGATGCCAACGATGCCACCCGGCGGCAATTTGAACGATAGGTCGTCGATCAGAAGTTGATCGCCAAAGGCTTTCGACAGGCCGTTGACTTCGACGACGACGCCGCCAAGTTTGGGGCCGGTCGCGATTGAAATGCTCGCCTTGGCGACCTCGTCGCGGCCGGCGCTTTCGACCAGCTTATCGTAGGCCGCCACACGGGCTTTGGATTTTGCCTGACGCGCTTTGGGCGAAGACCGGATCCATTCCAATTCGCGGGAAATGGCTTTCTGTTTGTTCTCTTCCTGGCTCTTTTCAGTTTCGGCGCGCTTAGCCTTCTGTTCGAGCCAGCTCGAATAATTGCCCTTATAGGGAACGCCGTGGCCGCGATCCAATTCGAGCGTCCATTCGGTGATGTTGTCGAGGAAGTAGCGGTCGTGGGTCACGAGGATGACGCAGCCGGTGTATTCCTTGAGGAAGCGCTCCAGCCAGGCGACGCTTTCGGCGTCCAAGTGGTTGGTCGGTTCGTCGAGTAGCAGGATGTCGGGCTTTGCCAACAGCAAGCGGGTGAGGGCCACGCGGCGGCGCTCACCGCCCGACAAGTTGGTGACGGCGGCATCGCCGGGGGGCGAACGGAGCGCGTCGAGCGCCTGCTCGACCTGGGCGTCGAGGTCCCACAGATTCTGGGCGTCAATGACGTCCTGGAGCTTGGTCATCTCGTCGGCGGTTTCTTCGGTGTAGTTGGATGCGATCTCGTTGTAGCGGTCGAGCACAGCCTTCTTTTCGGCGACGCCTTCCATGGCGTTTTCGAGCACGGTCTTGGTGGGGTCGAGGTGGGGTTCCTGGGGCAGGTAGCCGACCTTGATGCCGTCGGCGGGTTTGGCTTCGCCGATAAAATCATCGACGGTGCCGGCCATGATCTTGAGCAGGGTCGATTTACCCGAGCCGTTCAGACCCACGACGCCGATCTTGGCGCCGGGAAGGAACGAAAGCGAGATGTCTTTCAGGACTTGCTTGCCGCCGGGATAAGCCTTCGACAGCTTGTGCATGTGGTAGACGTATTGATGTGCGGCGGCCATGTCGGCGCTTATCCTTTGATGTTCGGAAAAGGGGTTGGCGCGTATGTAGCTGATCCGGCGTCCGGGCTCAACAGAGGTGGGCGATTGCGATTTGATCCCAACCCTTTTTGCTTCGTTAAAATAAAAGTTCAGACCTGTACGAAATCGCTTGAAACGGCATTTTAGTTCTGATACCTCTTACGACATTAGGGTGACGCATAGGGTAACCACAGTGGTGAAGGCAGAACAGCTCACATCTCACGTCATGCCGGGGCAATCTCAGCCCAAGGTGCCGCTGCATACCGTGACGCAACTTGCTGCCGAGCTCGGCATCACGGCGCGGACCCTTCGCTTCTATGAAGGCAAGGGGCTCATCACGCCGAGCCGCCTTGGCACGACACGCGTTTACATGGCTCGCGACCGGGCGCGCATGATCCTCATTTTGCGGGGCAAGCGGCTTGGGTTTTCGCTGCGCGAAATTGCTGAATATCTTGATCTTTATGACATCGATCCCACTCAAAAGACGCAGAGTGCCCGGCTTTTGAAACTCGTCAATGCACGCATGGCCAAGCTCGAACAGCAGCGCGTGGCGCTGGATGAGATGCTGGCCGAACTACAGAATTGGAAGGGGCACGCCGAGGCTGTTCTCGCCGAAGCCGCCGCTTCTTCCGCCAAGACTACCAAATCCGATTGAACCGTCAGATATCCTCAACGTCAGGAGCCAGGAATGAAATCGATCGTCATCGCCGGTTATGCCCGGTCGCCGTTCCACCTCGCCAAGCGCGGCGCACTCGCAAGCGTCCGGCCCGATGATCTTGCGGCGGAAGTCGTCAAGGCTCTGGTCGCGCGCACTGGCATCAATGCGAACGACATCGAAGACCTGCTGATGGGTTGCGCGTTCCCGGAAGGCGAGCAGGGGTTCAATATTGCCCGCCTTGTTGGTCTCATGGCTGGTCTGCCGATTTCGGTGGCTGGTGCGACGCTGAACCGGTTCTGCGGCTCGTCGATGCAGTCGATCCACAGCGCTGCCGGTGCGATCCAGATGAATGCGGGCGAGGCGTTCATTTGCGCGGGCGTCGAGAGCATGACCCGGGTGCCGATGATGGGCTTTAACCCGATGCCAAACCCGGTGTTCGCCAAGTCGCATCCTCAGTTCTACATGGGCATGGGCGATACGGCTGAGAACGTCGCCAAGCGCTGGCAGATCACGCGCGCCGACCAGGAAGCCTTTGCCGTTCATTCGCAGAAGAAGGCTGCTGCCGCGCAGGCCGCTGGCAAGTTCGAAGCGGAGATCGTGCCGATTAAGACCAAGGCCGGGGTGGTTTCGACCGACGGTACGATCCGCGGCGAGACGACGGCTGCAAGCCTTGCCGAGTTGAAGCCCGCGTTCAGTGCCGAGGGCGTGGTGACGGCTGGTACGTCTTCTCCGCTCACGGACGGCGCTTCGGCGGTGCTCGTTTGCACGGAAGAGTATGCCAAGAAGCACAAGCTCGACATGCTGGCGCGCATCAAGTCCATCGCGGTTTGCGGCTGCGATCCCGACATCATGGGCATCGGCCCGGTTGGCGCTTCCAAGAAGGCGATGGCACGGGCCGGGATCGAAGCCAAGCAGCTCAACGTCGTCGAACTCAATGAAGCATTCGCCAGCCAGTCGATTGCCTGCATGAAGGATCTCGGGCTGTCGGCTGAGACTGTCAACATCGACGGCGGCGCGATTGCCATCGGTCATCCGCTGGGAGCTACCGGCGCACGCATCGTCGGCAAGGCTGCAAGCCTGCTCAAGCGCGAGAAGGGTAAATATGCTCTCGCCACGCAGTGCATCGGCGGCGGGCAGGGCATCGCAACGGTTCTGGAGGCGATCTAATGAATGGGATCAAGAAAGTCGCCGTTATCGGCGCTGGCGTTATGGGGGCTGGCATTGCAGCTCATGTGGCGAACGCGGGCATTCCCGTGTTGCTGTTGGACATCGTGCCAAAAGGCGCGGCAGATCGTGACGTGATCGCCAAGACAGCGGTTGCGAAGATGCTCAAGGCGGAGCCCGCCGCGTTCATGAGCAAAGCAACTGCCAAGCTCGTTTCGACGGGCAACATCGAGGACCATCTCGAAAAGCTCGCCGATTGCGATCTCATCATCGAGGCGATCATCGAGCGGCTCGACCTCAAACAGAGCCTCTACGACAAGATCGACGCCGTGCGCAAAGAAGGCAGCGTCGTGTCGTCGAACACGTCGACCATCCCGCTCAGCAAGTTGATCGAGGGGCGTTCCAAACGTTTCCAAAGCGACTTCGTCATCACGCACTTCTTCAATCCGCCGCGCTATATGCGCTTGCTTGAAATCGTCTCTGGTCCTGCCACCAGTAAAAAAGCCGTCGAGAGCGTCTCGGCGTTCTGCGATGTGAAGCTTGGCAAGAGCGTCGTGCATTGTAAGGACCGTCCGGGCTTTATTGCCAACCGGCTTGGCGTGTATTGGCTGCAGGCGGCCGTCGTCGAGGCGATGGATCGCGGGATCACGGTTGAGGAAGCCGACAAGATCATTGCGCGTCCGATGGGCATCCCCAAGACCGGCGTGTTCGCGCTGCTCGATATGGTCGGGCTCGATTTGATGCCGCACGTGATGTCGAGCTTGGCAGGCACGCTGCCTAAGGACGATCCGTTCCATACGTTCGCGCGGCCCAATCCGCTGGTCGAAAAGATGATCGCGGATGGCTATACGGGCAGGAAGGGCAAGGGCGGGTTCTACCGGATCAACCGCGAGGCCGGGAAGGTCAAGGAAGCGATTGATCTCAATACGGGGGTGTATCGCAAGGAAGTCAAAGCCGACGTTCCCGCACTTGAAGATGCCGGTAAGTCTTTGGCTAAGCTGCTGACGCATGACAGCGTGCACGGCAAATACGCTGCCGCTGTCTTGCTGCCGACGTTGACGTATGCCGCATTCCTCGTTGGCGACGCTGCCGACGATATCGACTCGATCGATGAGTCGATGCGGCTTGGCTACAATTGGAAGTTCGGCCCGTTCGAGCTGATGGACCAGATCGGCACCGATAACGTCATTGCTCAGTTGAATGCCACGAAGGTGCCGGTGCCGGCGATCCTTGCCAAGGCTGCTGGCCGCAAGTTCTACCGGGTCGAGAATGGCCAGCGGCAGATGCTCGGCCTCGATGGCAACTATCATGACGTGAAACGCGCCGATGGCGTGATCATGCTCGCCGACATCAAGCTCAAATCTCAGCCGATCATGAAGAACGGCTCGGCCGCGCTGTGGGATATCGGAGACGGCGTTGCCTGCTTCGAGTTCACCAGCAAGATGAATGCGATCGATCCCGAGACCTTCCGGTTACTCGGCCAATCGATCAAGCACGTCGCAAAGAAGATGAAGGCGATGGTGATCTATAACGAGGGTACCAACTTCTCGGCGGGCGCTAACTTGGCCCTCGCTGCGTTTGCCGGAAACATTGCGGCGTGGGGCGAAATCGAACAGCTCGTTGCCGGCGGTCAGGCAACCTACAAAGCTCTTAAGTATGCGCCGTTCCCGACGGTCGGTGCGCCATCGGGCTTGGCGCTCGGCGGCGGCTGCGAAGTCCTGCTGCATTGCTCGGCGGTGCAGGCGCATGCGGAAACCTACACCGGCTTGGTCGAAGTTGGCGTGGGTCTCATCCCGGGCTGGGGCGGGTGCAAGGAAATGCTGGCCCGCTGGGCCGAGTTCGGACGCCTGCCAAGGGGGCCGATGCCGGTTACCGGTAAGGTCTTCGAAATCGTCTCGACGGCGACGGTTGCCAAATCGGCAGCGGAAGCGAAGGAGTATCTGTTCTTCCGGCCAACCGACGCGATCACCATGAACCGCTACCGGCTGCTGGCTGACGCTAAGACTAAGGCGCTGTCGATGGTTGAGAACTACGCGCCGCCGAAGCCGCCGGTCTATACGCTGCCGGGGCCATCCGGCAAAGCCGCGCTGTCGATGGCGGTTCAAGGTTTCCACGCGCTGAAGAAAGCGACCGACTACGACCTCGTGGTCTCGGACGCGCTCGCCAACGTCCTGACAGGGGGAGACAACGACTTCATCACGCCACTCGATGAAGATCAGGTTCTCGCTCTCGAAGTCAAAAACTTCATGGGCATCGTCAAGAAGCCCGGCACGTTCGCACGTATCGAGCATATGCTCTCCACCGGCAGACCGTTGAGGAACTAGTCCGATGCCCACATATAAAGCTCCGCTCCGCGACATGCGCTTCGTTTTGTACGAGCTCATGAATGGCGAAAACATCACCAAGCTCAATGGCTACGAAGACTTCACGCGCGATCTCATCGATCCCGTGCTCGAAGAAGCAGCCAAGATGTGTGAGGAAGTGCTCCAGCCGATCAACCGGTCTGGCGACGAGGAAGGCTGCCGGCTTGAAAACGGCGTCGTCTACACGCCGAAGGGCTTCAAGGAAGCCTACACCAAGTTCCGCGAAGGCGGCTGGACCAGCATCGCCTGCGATCCCCAGTATGGCGGCCAGGGGTTGCCCAAGATCGTGAATACGATCGTCGAAGAGATGATCTGCTCCGCGAACCTATCGTTCGGCATGTATCCGGGTCTGACCTACGGCGCTTATGTTGCGCTGGCGGGTTTTGGCACCGAGCATCAGAAGGCAACCTATCTGCCCAAGATGGTCGATGGCCGCTGGTCGGGTACTATGTGCCTGACCGAGCCGCATTGCGGCACCGACCTTGGCATGTTGCGCACGTCCGCCAAGCCGCAAGGCGATGGCAGCTATCAAATCACCGGCACCAAAATCTTCATCTCGGCTGGCGAACAGGATCTGACGGAAAACATCATCCATCTCGTGCTGGCGCGTTTGCCGGGTGCACCGTCGGGCGTTAAAGGCATCTCGCTGTTTCTGGTGCCGAAGTTCATGGTGAAAGAAGATGGTTCGCTCGGCCAGCGCAATCACGTCTCGTGCGGCTCCATTGAGCACAAGATGGGCATCAAGGCCTCGTCGACGTGCGTGATGAACTTCGACTCGGCGACCGGCTGGCTGATCGGGGAGCCCAACAAGGGCATGCGCGCCATGTTCACGATGATGAACGCGGAACGCATCTCGGTCGGCATGCAGGGTTTGGGGCTGGGCGAGGTGTCGTATCAGAACGCCATCGCGTATGCCAAAGACCGCATCCAAGGGCGTTCGCTTTCCGGCGTGAAAAATCCGAGCAAGCCCGCCGATCCGATCATCGTCCACCCCGACGTACGGCGCATGCTGCTGACGCAGCGGGCGTACATGGAAGGGTGCCGTGCGCTCGCCGCATGGGCGGCGGAATCCTGCGATGTCGCCGGGCACCATCCCGACGCTCAGGCAAGGCAGGACGCGGACGACTTCGTTGCCTTGATCACACCCATCGTGAAGGCGCTGATCACCGACCTTGGCTATGAAGCGACCAATATCGGCATGCAGGTGTATGGCGGCCACGGCTTCATCCGCGAATGGGGCATGGAGCAGTTCGTGCGCGATTGCCGGATCGCGCAGATCTACGAAGGCACGAACGGTGTGCAGGCGCTCGACCTCGTCGGACGCAAGATGCCCGCCAACTTCGGACGCAGCTTGCGGCAGTTCTTCCACCCCGTCGCCGACTTCATCGCGGCACATGAAGGCGACGAGCAGATGGCCGAGTTCATTGGCCCGCTGACCAAGGCGTTTACACGCCTGCAGCAGGCGACCGGGGTCATTGCTCAAAGGGGCATGGCGCGGCCGGATGAAGCGGGCGCTGCAGCATCGGAATATCTGCGCATGTTCGGTTTGACGGCTCTCGCGTTCCTGTGGGCGCGGATGGCGAAGATCGCACTTGCGAAGACGGCTGAGGGCGAAGCCGCCGATACCGATGGCTTCTATAAAGCCAAGGTGCTGACCGCGCGGTTTTATTACGAACGCGTGCTGCCGGAGACGGGTGCGCTGCTTTCGAAAATCATGTCGGGCGGCAAAACGATGATGGCTTTTGAAGAAGCAGCTTTCTAAACTCTCGCTACAGACAAGAATGCCGGCGGGGGTAAACTCCGCCGGCACATAAAAATAAGCGCCACGCATCAAGTGGCGTTGCGAGGAACGTCCCGAAGTCGAACCTAGTGAGGGCTCTCATGACAGCATCCGCATCGATGACGCACGCACTGACGACGCGTCCCTGGTTTGCCTCATACGCGCCCGGCGTGCCCCATTCGATCGACGATGCCATGGGCGGCACGATCAACGATCTATTTGAAAAGGCCGTGCGGGACTTCGGCGCCAATCCGGCTCTTGAAAGTTTCGGCGTCGGCCTGAGCTACGCCAAGGTGGGGCAGATCGCGACGGCCATCGCCGCATGGCTTCAGGCGACTGGCCTGGGTCCCGGCGACCGCGTTGCGATCATGATGCCGAACGTTGCGGCCTACATTCCCATCGTGTTCGGGATCTTGAAAGCCGGCTGCACGGTCGTGAACGTCAACCCGCTGTACACGCCGCGTGAACTTACCCATCAGTTGAAGGACTCGGGGGCCCGGGCGATCTTTGTACTCGCTCAGTTCGAGCATACGGTGAAGGCCGCATCGGCGGAAGCGCCCGTCGAACGTGTCATTCGCGTGATGCTTGGCGACCTGCTGGGCCTGAAAGGTAAACTGGTCAACTTCATCGGCGGACGCAAGACGAAGATTCCGCCCAATAGCCAGATCCCGGGCGCCATCGAATTCAGCAAGGTTGTGGATGTCGGCGGCGGACGGACTTTCAAACCCGTCGCGGTCGTTCCGGCGGATATCGCGTTCCTGCAATACACCGGGGGCACCACGGGCGTCGCCAAAGGGGCAGCGCTTCGCCATTCGAATTTGATCGCCAACGTCACGCAAATCGCGGCGTGGATTGAACCGGCGGCGAAGGCTGGAACTGCAAAGTCCAATGAGCCCGGTGTGATGATCACCGCACTGCCCCTTTATCATATTTTTGCGCTGACGGCTTGCTGTCTCTACATGGCCAAGCGCGGCGCGTGTTCTCTGCTCATCACCAATCCGCGCGACATTCCGGGGTTTATTAAGACCTTGAAAACGCGCCGCTACACGATGATTGCGGGCGTGAACACTTTATACAATGCGCTCGCCGAACATCCCGACATCAAGGGGGTCAAGTTCGATCATTTGCAGCTATCTCTGGCCGGTGGGATGGCCACACAACAGGCGGTCGCTGAAAAGTGGAAGAAGCTGACCGGAATGCCCATCATCGAAGGGTATGGGTTGTCGGAAACATCGCCCGGTGTGTGCTTTAACCGGGCTGATATTACCGCATTCACCGGTACGGTCGGCTACCCTTGGCCGTCGACGGATGTTTCGATCCGCGATGCCGACGGTCATGAACTGCCGGCTGGCTCTGTCGGTGAGTTGTGCGTCAAAGGCCCCCAAGTCATGGCTGGGTATTGGAACCGGCCCGACGAGACGGCCAAAGTCATGTCGCCCGATGGCTATTTCCGCACCGGCGACCTCGCGATGATGCTGCCTGACGGTCAGATCAAGATCGTTGACCGCTTGAAGGAGATGGTCATCGTTTCGGGCTTCAACGTCTACCCCAATGAAGTGGAGGACGTTCTCGTCAAGCATCCCAAGGTGGTTGAAGCTGCGGTCATCGGGTTGCCGGACCCCAACTCGGGCGAAGCCGTTTGCGCCTATGTGGTCCGCCGGGACGACAGCGTGACTGCGGAGGAACTGCGCGCGTTCTGCGGCGAGCAGTTGACCAAGTACAAGGTGCCACGGTCGATTACCTTCCGCAGCGAGTTGCCCAAGTCGAATGTGGGCAAAGTTTTGCGGCGTGTGTTGAAGGACGAAGTTACCGCTGCGAAGGGATAAATCGCCACAAGACTTGGCTCCTCCACCCCGATCTTCTTTGCGTTGACATGCAGACGACGGGAAGAAGAAAACGCTACCCCCGTTGAAAGGTCACCACATGGCGCTTGCTCCTTTGTTTGCCGGTTCTTTGAAGCTGCCTGCGATCGCCGCGCCGATGTTTTTGGTGTCGGGGCCTCAGTTGGTCATAGAAGCTTGCAAGGCAGGGATTGCAGGTTCTTTTCCGGCATTGAACCAGCGCACCAGCGAAGGCTATGTGTCTTGGCTTGCCGAAATTTCGCAGGCGCTTGCGGCTCATGAGGCGGCAACAGGAGAAAAGCCTGCGCCGTTCGGCGTGAATCTCATCGTCCACAAGACCAATCCGCGGCTGATGGCTGACCTTACGATCACCTGCAAAGCCAAGGTGCCGTTCGTCATTACCTCGCTCGGTGCTGTTCGAGATGTCGTAGACGCGGTGCATAGCTACGGCGGGATCGTGCTGCACGATGTGATTTCGGCGCGGCATGCTGAGAAGGCGATTGAGGCTGGGGTGGATGGCGTCATCGCAGTGTCAGCGGGCGCTGGCGGGCATGCGGGGACGATCAATCCGTTTGCGCTGTTGCAGGAGCTGAGGCCGATCTGCGGAGATAAAATGCTGGTGCTCGCAGGCTCGATCTCGAGCGGAGGAGCGGTGGCAGGCGCTATCGCGGCTGGGGCCGATCTTGCATATCTGGGGACGCGGTTCATCGCGACGGCGGAGAGCATGGCGAAACCGGCGTACAAGGACATGATCGTTGCGTGCGGGTCAAAGGACATTGTGTATACGCCTAAGATTTCGGGCGTGAATGCGAACTTCCTGGCGCCGTCCATCATTGCTGCCGGACTTGATATTGCGACGATGGCACCGTCGCAGGGTATGGACCTCGAACACGAGGCGAAGGCCTGGAGTACAGTCTGGTCAGCGGGGCATGGGGTGGCCGGAATCCAAGCGATCCTGCCTGTTGCGGAACTCGCGCGACAATTGATTGCCGAATATGCTCAAGCTGGAATCAGATTGGCAGCGTTCTCGAAGCCTTTTTGAAGGCTTGCGCCAGACCGGCGACTTGGGCCAGGATTTGACGGGGCGCAGACCTGATTTGCGCCGCTTCAAACCCTCGTTCGAGAGCACGGCATGACCACACCCGCCCCCCGCACCATCAGGCTGAAAGACTACACGCCGCCGGCTTATCTCATTGAGACGGTTCAGCTCGACATTGCGTTGCACAGCCAGAACACCCGTGTGCGGTCGAAGCTACGCTTGAAGCCAAACCCGCTGGCGAATGGGGCGCGGGGATCGCTGGTCCTCGATGGGTCGACGTTCGAACTGGAGAGTTTGTCGCTCAACGGGCGCAAACTCAAAGCCGATAGCTATAGCATCGCAGACGATACGCTGCGGCTGCACAATCCACCTGTCGGAGCATTTGAGCTTGAAGCGGTGACGCGGATCAATCCGAGCGTCAACAAGGCGTTGCAGGGGCTGTATCAATCCAAGGGCGTGTATTGCACGCAATGCGAAGCGGAGGGCTTCCGGCGCATCACATACATGCTCGACCGTCCCGATATCCTGGCGCGTTACACTGTGCGGCTTGAAGCGGACGTACGCGAAGCGCCCGTTCTGCTTGCCAACGGCAATCTGCAGGAACGCGGCACGCTACCCGGAGGGCGGCACTATGCGATCTGGGACGATCCGCACCCCAAGCCTTGTTACCTGTTCGCGCTGGTTGCCGGCGATCTGGGGTCGATAGCGTCGGACTTCACGACGATGTCGGGGCGCAAAGTCGATCTGCGGATCTATGTCGAGCACGGCAAGGAGGCGCGCGCGGCTTGGGCAATGGACAGCCTCAAGCGAGCGATGGCGTGGGACGAAAAGCGGTTTGCCCGGGAATACGATCTCGAGCAGTTCAACATCGTTGCCGTGTCGGATTTCAACATGGGGGCGATGGAGAATAAGGGGCTCAACATCTTCAATGACCGGCTTGTGCTTGCATCTGCTGAAACCGCGACCGACGCGCAATTCGAGGCTATCGAGAGCGTCGTCGCGCACGAATATTTTCATAACTGGACGGGCAACCGGATTACGTGCCGCGACTGGTTCCAGCTTTGCCTGAAAGAGGGGCTGACGGTCTATCGCGATCAAGAGTTTTCGGCCGACGAACGCTCGCGCACGGTTCAACGGATCACTGACGTCAGGCAGCTCAAAGCGACCCAATTCCCGGAAGATGCGGGACCGCTGGCGCATCCCGTCCGTCCTGAAAGCTATATAGAAATCAATAACTTCTATACACCGACCGTATATGAGAAGGGTGCCGAGCTGATCCGCATGCTCGAATGCCTGATCGGACCGAAGTTCTTTCGCGCAGGGATGGATTTGTATTTCGATCGCTACGATGGGACAGCGGCAACGATCGAAGAATTCCTGTCGTGTTTTGCTGAAGTTTCCGGCTACGATTTGAGCCATTTCCAGAAATGGTATTCGCAATCTGGGACGCCGGAACTTGATTGCCGGGTGACGTTTGATAAGGCGGCGAAGTCGCTGGATGTGTCGTTCACGCAAAGCTTTACGCCGGGGCCGGCGGCGGCTGTGCGGCGTCCGCTGCCGATACCGGTGCGGATCGGGCTTGTGGGGGCGGATGGCGGCGACCTGCCGATCTCGCTGACACAGGGAGAGTTAGCCAGCGACGGCGTGCTGCTCATCAAGAAGGGCCAGGAGCGGTTCAGGTTTACCGGGCTTGCCAAACGGCCCGTACTTTCCGTGCTACGGGGGTTTTCCGCTCCAGTGAAGCTTGCGCTCGACAACTCGGATGCCGAGCTTGCCTTCCTGACGGCGCACGACAGCGATCTATTCAACCGGTGGCAGTCCGCGCAGGCGTATGCCATGCGGACGCTATTGCAGATCTATGGAAGCCTCAAGGAAGGACGCCGCTCGACGCGCGGGGCCGCGTTTGCCAAGGCGATTGGGGTGGCAATTGGGAATGCGAATCTTGAGCCCGCATATCGCGCCGAGTTGCTGCGGCTTCCCAGCGTCGCCGATCTGATGCGGGAAGCAGGAGACGACGTCGATCCGGCCTTGGCAGGGCGCGCGCATGAGCAGCTTTCGCGGCGGGTCGCAACAATTTTGGGACCTAATCTGGAAGCGCTTTACCGCTCGATGCGGACGAACGGACCTTATTCGCCTGATGCGCATGACGCTGGGCGGCGGGCGTTGCGCAACGTCGTCTTGGGCCTACTCAGTGCACGTGGCGGGGAAAAGGACTTAAAGCGGCTAGCCGACCATTATTTCTCTGCGACCAATATGACCGATCAGGCTTGCGCGCTGTCTCTGCTAGCCCATGTGAAGAGCGAACGGGCAACGAAGGCATTCGAGCATTTCCTTGAGCGCTGGCAGGGGGACGATCTTGTCATCGATATCTGGTTTGCCGCCAAGGCGCAGTCGAAGCTGCCGAAGGCATTCGACGAGGTGCGGGCGCTGCTCGACCATCCGCTGTTCAACATCGGCACGCCCAACAAGGTGCGCGCGCTGATCGGGACGTTTGCCAATTCCAATCCGCGCAACTTCCATCGGGCTGACGGGGCGGGGTATGAATTCCTGGCCGATCGGGTCCTCGCGCTCGATCAGTTCAATCCGCAAGTTGCATCGCGTCTGGTGTCGAGTTTGCGGAGCTGGCGGACGCTGGAACCTGGGCGGCGGGCGCTTGCGCGGAAGGCTCTGGGCCGCATTGCAAAAGTTGCATTGCTATCGCGGGACGTACGCGAGATCGTATCGAAAATGCTCGATTGATAAAAATAGAATTATATTGCTAAAACAATGCTTTGAAGCATTTTAGTGAGATGAGCTTTGGTCCCGAAATCACCTCCGTCTTCGATCAGAATATTCTCTCCCTGAGGTAATCTCGACACGCATTTTTGCTTTGCCGTGCGCAGATTTAATCTCTCTCGACAGTTGAGGGGGGTATAGGCGACTCTGATGTCATCGATTCGATTGGCAGATTGAGTCGGGGCGCGGCGGGGCGGTTTTACTACAATTTGGCGGGGACTTTTGAAATGGCGTGGACACATGTCCGCTATGGCCGGGGAAGCTTTGGCTCCAAGGCATCGGGAACCATCCC
>JANLYB010000005.1:0-5674 GCA_031365425.1 Hyphomicrobiaceae bacterium | reverse complement strand
GCGAAGCGGTGGCTATAACGGCATTGATGGCCGAAGGCAAGCCGCTACATGCGCTATTTGGCGGTTCTTGACCGTCAGCTTGCGAGTAGGCGGTCGACCTCTTGCACGAGGTCCTTCAAATGGAAGGGTTTGGAGAGGACTTTGGCATCTTTTGCCGCGCCCATGTCGGCGTTCAAGGTGACAGCAGCAAAACCGGTGATGAACATAATCTTGAGTTCGGGATCGAGTTCGCTGGCGCGGCGGGCCAACTCGATGCCGTCCATCTTTGGCATCACGATATCGGTCAGAAGGAGAGTAAACGGTTCCTGCTGAAGGCGCTCGAAGGCCGCTTCACCGTTGTCGAAGGCTATGACGTGATGACCCGCTTTGGCCAGCGCGCGCTCAAGGAAGCCCCGCATGGAATCGTCGTCTTCGGCGAGCAGAATGCGAGAAACAGGGAGACGAGAGGGCATTAGGGTCATTGGTGGCCTGGTGATGGGCGTTGGAAAGGGGCTTTGCCGGTCTGGGATGCAATCGCAACACTCTGCAACGAGTTTGGTAAAAGGAGGGTGAAATCCGTACGGCGCTGCTAAAGAATAGTTCACTTTTGCAAATTTGACGGGTTTTCCACAGCAGATTGGAACGTGTTCATTTTGCGCTGCGCTGTTTTGTTTTTGCGCTGCGCGACCGGCTCAGATAGACACGGCGCTCTGCGACAGGCAGAATGTCGCACCTGACGATAACCCCAAAGACCAGATGCCTCAGCTCGAACGCGCTTCCATCCTCGCTGAATTCAGACCCGCGTTCAAGGTGGCCCGTCCGGCTGTCCAGAGCGCGCCATTCGTCTGGTGCTCGCCGCACTCGGGCCGCGTGTACCCCGCGGCGTTTATCGACAGCGTGCGGCTCGACCCGCTGAGCTTACGCAAATCGGAAGATTGCTTCGTCGACGAACTGGTCGGCGGGATACCTGGGCTGGGGGCGCCGCTCCTCTCGGCAGAGTTTCCCCGCGCCTATCTCGACGTGAACCGGGAGCCATATGAGCTCGATCCCGAGTTGTTCATCGAGCCGATGCCGGACTTTGCCAATACGCTGTCTGCGCGTGTTGTCGGCGGCTTGGGCACGATCGCGCGCATCGTGGCCGACGGCGAGGAAATCTACAGGCGGCCACTGAAACTGGCTGCGGCGCTCGAGCGGATCGAATTGTTGTACAAGCCGTTTCACGCGGCTCTTGCCGATCTGCTGGATGCGACCCATCGGTCGTTTGGGTATGCGATCCTGATCGATTGCCATTCGATGCCGTCGTCGCTGATGACCCAGAACAGCGGGGCGCGGCCGGACTTCGTGCTTGGTGACCGCTTCGGGTCGAGCTGTCATCCCCGCCTCAGCGCCTTTGCCAAGGACACCCTGACGCGGCTTGGCTATGAGACCCAAATGAACCGGCCTTATGCTGGCGGCTTCATCACAGAGCACTATGGGCGGCCGGCGCGCGGCATTCATGCGCTGCAGATCGAGATCAATCGCGGGCTGTATCTCCATGAAGCGAAGATGGAGAAGACGCTGGGGTTTTCGCGGCTGCAGCACGATTTGAGTACGCTCGCTCAGCGCATGTTCTGCGAATTCCCGAGCCTTTTGCCGGGGCAGATCGCTGCGGAATAGACCGCTGGCTGCGCTTTAGGCAAAAAAAAGGCCACCATCGCTGGTGGCCCAAGTCTAGGGAGGAAACGCCCCAGGAGGGCAGCGGCTTCAGGAGACCAGCTCACTGATGCCGCACTGCAAAAGATATAGCGCGGCACTCATTTCGCAAGTGCGAAAAATGCATAGCTGACGTGTCAGACTTGCAGCACACGAAACCCGCACCCCCTTGAAAGGATAGAGCTTCCTCCCGGTGGTGCATTGTTGGACTAGAAAAACGTTCAACTCCAACCCATTAGGATGGCGCAGATGCCATGTCACGGATATTCCGTTACAGGATTATACTAATGGTCGATGACGTTGAAGAACGGCCGATGTTCTGGCACAAAAAAAGGCCGTTCCATTGAACGGCCCAAGTCTAGGGAGGAAACGCCCAAAGTGGGCAATGGCAGGTGAGAAGCAGCTCACGTAGCCACAATTTATATATGAGAGTGTTCGCTCGAGTCGGCAATATGTAGCACCATCGCAAGGGCAAAAGATCCATCCATTGATGCCGCAGCGCAACAGCAACCTCTGATCTCATTACCTTTTTATGCGTCTTTTGGCTGACGTCGCCCTTCGCACCTGCCATAGACCAGCCTATCGTTCACTGGACATAATCGAGATCATCCGCGTGACAAAAGCCCCGACGCCAACCGCTTTACTGGCTTGCGCCCATTCGTTGGCGGATGCATCGGCCAAGGCCATCCGGCCGTTTTTCCGCAAGGTTATGACTATCGACGACAAGGGCGGCGCGGCGGGGTTTGATCCAGTGACAGCTGCCGACAAGGCAGCGGAGCGCGCCATTGCACGCCATCTTGCTCACGCGTTTCCCGACCATGGGCTCATCGGTGAAGAATACGGCATCGTGCGGCCGAACGCCCGGTTCCGGTGGGTCATCGACCCCATCGACGGGACACGGGCATTCATCATGGGGTTGCCCACGTGGGGCACGCTGATCGGTTTGATGGATGGTACGGAGCTCGTGCTCGGCGTGATGGATCAGCCGTTTACCGGCGAGCGGTTCTGGTCAAGTGCTGGCGCATCCCATTTGCGAACGGGCGATGGCAGAACGCGAAAGATCAAGACGCGGGCATGCCAGGATTTAGGCCAAGCAGTCTTTTCCACGACGCATCCCGATTTATTTGCGGCGGGCTCTGAAAAGGCGGTTCACGATGCCATCAAATCAACGGCTCGCATGACACGGTATGGCGGGGATTGCTACGCGTATTGCCTGCTGGCAGCGGGGCACATCGACGTCATCGTCGAACCGGGGCTCAAACCGTACGATATTGCTGCTTTGGTGCCAATCATCGAGCGGGCCGGCGGGCGGGTGACGACCTGGGATGGGGGACCGGCTGCGGGCGGGGGCGATATCGTCGCGTGCGGTGATCGCGCGCTGCATGCCAAGGTGTTGCGGGTGATTGCGAAGACTGGGCGGGGGTAGGCATTGCGCTGAGAGGGTGATGGGTAGCGTAACGTGCCTCAGGCGGCGGCTTTGTCACTTAAGCGGCGACTTTGTCGACGCCGAAGTAGGCGTCGAAGGCGGCCCAGAAGCGGCGGCGGATACCGTCGGATTCCTGCAGGATTTCGTGGCGGGCACCGGGCATCAGGATGTGAGTGCCGAGCTTCAAGCCGACCGCAAAGCGCTCGATGGCGGCGACCGAGACGATCTCATCGTCGCCGGGGGCGAACAGCAAAGCAGGCACCTTGACGCGCTCGGGATAGCTCGACGCGCCGATCATGTTGCAGGAGCGCAAAGCGGCGCGCAACCAGCCGAACGTCGGCGAGCCCAAGCCCAACTGAGGAGCGGCTTTCAAGATGGCTTTGTTGCGCTCGAACCGCTCACGGTCGGTCGTCAGGATGTTACCCTCGAACTCGGTCGTCTCGATGGGGATGGGTGTTCCGCCCGGCACGTAGCGGGTCCCCATGCCGATCAGGTTGGCCGTTTCAGCGTAGCCTTGGGCCAGGGCCAGCGGGTATTTGAGGCGTTCGGGCGCAATCGCGATCATGGGGGCGCACAGGACCAAGCGCTCGAACCAGGAGCCGGGTTCAGTGGCATGACGCAGAAGAATGTTTGCGCCCATCGAATGGGCCAGTCCGACATAGGGCGGAGGGCAATCGGGCAGAACGAGGTCCTTCATGAAGCGGACAAGATCGCGATCATAGGAGGAGAAATTGGCGATGTGGCCCCGCGCGGGGTCGGACAGGGCGCGGTAAGATCCGCCCTGGCCGCGCCAATCCATGGTCGCAACGTTAAAACCGCGGCGGCGGAGTTCGGCGATCACTTCGAAATACTTCTCGATGAACTCGCCGCGTCCGCTGAACAGGCACACCGTGCCGCGCCGGGGACCGCGCGTGGCTTCCCAGCGCGCATAGCGCAACGGCGCGCCATCGTAGCCGTTCAGAACACCGGTAACGGCCCCGCTCGGGACCGGATTGGTTGCCAAAGACACGAGCTGCATGACGCCTCCGGGCGGACGATTCGGTGTTGACCCCACCATTTCAACGGCCCTGATGCGAAACGCAAGCGACGGTTACCAACGGTGGCGATGGCCGTATCCGCCGCCGCCGAAGTACAAACCGATCGCAGGGCGGGGCGCGTAGTAGCGCTCGTAATAGACAGGCCGGTCGGCGTAGATGACGCGGGGGTGGGCTTCGAAGACGTCACCGCTGCAGCTATCAACCTGGAGGTCGAAGGCGCGGCCATTGTCGTTGCGGGCGATCATGTAGGCGACATCGCCACGGATTTCGACGTTGGCGAACTCATGCCAGCCCTGGCGATTCAAGGCTTCGCGGATGCCGTATTTCGACAGGCATTCGGCCACCACGCGGCGGCGCGGCGCCACGGGCGGAGGCGGCGGCACAGCGTCGTCCTTATAGGAATGGCGATAGTCGGACGGCGGCGGCGGGACAGGAACGGGATAGCCATCGTTTGTCGCGTTGCCGCGCCACGGCAGCGGTTCGCCGCGATCGTCGTAGTCGGCGGCCATTGCCGGGACGCTGGCGGCGATCATGACGGCAGTGATAGCACCAACGGCCAAACGGTGGACCAGTGCAATGTTCATGGGGATTTCCTCAAGCAGTTCGGGACGTTGGGCCGACGGTGATGCACCGCAGATGAATGGAAGATGAAGGCAAACCGATTTGCCCTTTATTTCGCGTGAGTTGGGCATTTTTGAGAACAGGGCTCTTGGATTGCAAAGGCTTCGGCCAGCAAGCGCTGGCCGCTCTTTTTTGCTTGCCAGAGACCTGACCCGAAGGAGGTCAGGTCTCTGGAATCCGGCGCTCGCGCCGGCGGGCCTTGGCCGCTTAAGGGATTTGTACGCCGGTCTTACAGCGCGCCAGGGACCGCGCCTAGTGCAAAGCTGACGCGCCCCGGTTGTATCCACTTGGAAAACTTATCCCCGCCGCTTGCCGTGCTCGCACACTGACGCCGGTTTGGCTCGTATGCGGGACGCAAGAATGGCTTGGCATCATCACGATCACGGCAGAAGGGCACGCACGCTTTTGCTGGAAATCCGGTCCGGACTTGCGTTTTTGAAACTCAAGGCTGCGATGCGGCGGTTGCATCTTGCAAGCCTGACGAAATTCGACCCCGGCCAGCCGCGCGACGATCATGGGCGGTGGACAACCGGCGGGGGTGGCGGGATCACGGTCTCGGAGGGCGGGATTCTTGTTGGTGACCCCAGCGGCGATACGTTTGTGACGGATGAGACCGGGGAGGAATCGTGGGCCAGTGTTGCCAGCTCGTTCGACGACGAGGGCGCGCTGGCCGAGCAGGTGATTTCGAACCGTGACGGCAGCGAGATCCGGTCAGAATTCAATCCACCCGATAACGCCGCCCTCGATGAGCGGCATACGGTCAAAACGCCGGACGGCACGCGCACGGTCTTCGAGCGGTCTGGCGACACTCAGACAATACGGGATGGCACGACCGGCGAGACGCTGTCGGCGGCGAACTGGACGAGAGACGGGGTCTTACCGGAGGCGACCGTGCAGCCAGCAACGATGCCGCAAGCCG
>JANLYB010000001.1:0-4966 GCA_031365425.1 Hyphomicrobiaceae bacterium | reverse complement strand
AGATCAAGCATGTCACTTGTAGGGCGCAATAGCCCCTTGGCGTATTGCGCCGTCGCGCGGCGGGTTAAGTTGGTGCAATTCGCTACGCTATTGCACCCTACGAAATCCGTATTTGTCGCCCCTCAACCCCGCTCCCTGACCGCTGAGAACTTGATGTCGGGGTTGTGTTCCTGGGTGTGGCGGAGTTTCCAGTCGCTTTCGGCGAGGTAGACGAGAGCGCCGTCGCGGTCTTTCGCCATCCAGTTGCGGTTGCGGTCGACGAAGGCGGTGACGGTTTCGGGTTTGTCTGATGACACCCAGCGCGCGGCATCGCAGGGGGCGGACTCGTAGCTGATCGGCACGCCGTATTCGGCCTTGAGGCGCGAGGCGAGCACATCCAACTGCAGTGCGCCGACCACGCCCAGGATGGGACGCGAGCCGAGCAGCGGGTGGAACACCTGCACGACGCCTTCTTCGGCTAGGTCTTCCAGCGCGCGATTCAACTGCTTCATCTTCATCGCGTCGTCGATCTGGACGCGGCGGAGAATTTCGGGGGCGAAGTTGGGGATGCCCTCGAAGCGCAACGGCTCCTTTTCGGTCAGCGTGTCGCCGACGCGCATGGTGCCGTGGTTGGGCACGCCGATGATGTCGCCGGCATACGCGTCGTCCACGGTTTCGCGAGTCTGGGCGAAGAACAGGATCGGCTGCGTCACGGCGATCTGCCGGTCTTCGCGCACGTGATAGAGCTTCATGCCGCGCTTGAACTTGCCCGAGCACAGGCGGACGAACGCCACGCGGTCGCGGTGGTTGGGGTCCATATTGGCCTGGACCTTGAACACAAAGCCGGACACGTCCTTTTCGAGCGGCTGCACGGTTCGGGTCGTTGCCTTGCGGGGCAGCGGACCCGGCACCCATTTTGCCAGCCCGTTTAGCAAATCCTCGATGCAGAAATTGCGCAGCGCCGAGCCGAAGAACACCGGCGACAGGTGGCCTTCGTGGAAGCTCTCGATGTTGAATTCGGGCAGCGCGCCGATGGCCAACTGGAGGCCTTCGAGCGAGGGCTGCCAGATGCGCTCGTCGATGGTGCTGGCCTCGCCCGGCATTTCGGTTAGATCGGCGATGGGGCCTGTCTCGACAACACGGCCGAACGGCGTCGTGCGCTCGCCTTCGGGGAGCAGGATGCGATTATTGACCACATCGAAGCAGCCGCGGAAATCCGAGCCCAAGCCAATCGGCCAGGTCATCGGCACCATGTCGAGCGCAAGTCCGGATGAGATTTCATCCAGCAGCGACAGCGGATCCTGCGCTTCGCGGTCGATCTTGTTGACGAACGTGATGATCGGAATATCGCGCAGGCGGCAGACTTCGAACAGCTTGCGGGTCTGGCTTTCGATGCCCTTGGCGGCGTCGATAACCATCACGGCGGCGTCCACTGCGGACAGCGTACGATAGGTATCTTCCGAGAAGTCGGAGTGGCCTGGCGTGTCGAGCAGGTTGAACATGACGCCGTTGCGCTCAAACGTCATCACCGACGAGGTGACCGAAATCCCGCGCGCCTTCTCGATTTCCATCCAGTCGGACCGCGTCCGCCGCCGCTCGCCGCGCGCACGCACAGCCCCCGCCATCTGGATCGCGCCCCCGAACAGCAGCAGCTTTTCGGTCAGCGTGGTTTTACCAGCGTCGGGGTGGGAGATGATCGCAAACGTCCGCCGCCGCTGGATTTCGGTCGCATCGCTGGCTTCGACTTCGGGAAGGATGGGGGTCGCTATGTTCATGGGTGGTGACTAGCGCGTGTGGGCGCCATGCGCAATCGGGCGCGCGTTCGGACCGCAGGACACGCCCGTCCCCCTACAAATCGGACTTGCGAGCCTTGCCGACGGTTTGACCGCCATCCGTCGAACTCGAATAGTAAACGGACATTCTCGGATTATTGTAGGTGCTGCCATCGAACTCGACGTCGAAATAGCTCGTGACGGACACATCATCGGAGGTGTCGGGGCCAATGGCGAAGAAATAGGTGCCGGGGCAGACATCGTAGAATGTATGTTCATCCCCGGCCACCATCGTAACATTGTCTTCGACGTTCGACCCGGGGCGCGTTCCGCTGCGAAGCTCAACTGCAAACGCTCCATCATAGCCGATGGACGAGATACTGATCGTCACCTGCGACGGGCATTCGTCGCTGGCGGACGCTGAGGTGACACAAGCAAAAGCGATGGCGAGAACGGAGAGAACAACTTTGAGTATGGCCATAAGACACTCCCGATACAGGTCTTTGAAAACGCTCAAAAAGTGCTGCGCAAAAACTGGATCCGCCTGAAATTCGCGGCCCCGCACACGTCTGCCGGTACCCTCACTATAGCTTTACTGAGCATGTTGCCGCAACGAACCGGTGATCGCTCGGACGAGTGACCGCTTGCGCGGCCAGCAAGGCACTTGGTCGTGATCGCGCTTAGTAGCGCGCCGGCCTCACACTTCGCGGGGAGGCGCAGCCTCCCAGACCCACCAGTTTTTATAACTCATCCCAGGTGATGCGGTTGAAGGTGTGCCGGAGGCGGGCGCCGCGTGCCGGATTGAGGCTCAATCGGGTGGGACTCAAGGAACGCGGACAGGGCCTTGTGGCGAGACATGAAAACGCATTAGGATCGGTACGCGATAAAATGGGGGCGCCTATGCCCGTGATGATTTCCTACAGCCACGAGGACTGGCCGGCTGTCGAACCGGTCGTTGAATTGCTTAAAGTCAATGGAATCGATGTCTGGATCGATCGAGAGCGGATCAAGCCCGACATGGTTTGGCGGCTTGAACTTCTCAAAGCGCCCCAGACGACCGATGGGTTGATCTGCTTTATGTCGCAAAACTACATTGCAAGCGATATGTGCCGCATGGAACTTCTCCTGGCTCGCAATTTCGACAAGCCCGTCTACCCGGTGATGCTTGAAGAATGCTGGCAAGACCTTGAAAAAACGGAAGAAACCCGGCACTTGTCGATGATCCTGGCCGCCCGGTTAGGAGCCTTGCGTGTCGTCGGCCTCGATTGTGAGCGCGACGAGGTTCTGAAGCGGCTGGTTAGGGCGGTCAAACGTCAGTTCTTGACGGAAACCCCAGACATCCAGCCCAATGTCTATATCAGCTATCCTGACGGAACGGCCGAGTTCGCAACGGGGATGTATTCTGCGCTGAATACTGCTCCAATACATCCTTGGATCGCGACCATGAATTGCGAGGTCGGCGAAGACTGGCGGAAATCTCAGACCCAAGCGATGTCGAAGGTCAAGGTGAACGTGATCGTCTTGAGTGAGGGGTTCGTCCTCGATGACTACAGAAGCGAGGTTTTGAGAACGGAAACCCTGATGGCGGAAGCTTTTGAACTACCCACGCTGTGCGTTTTGTCGCCTTCGCTCGACGCCGACCGTAAACTCCGCAATCAAGTGTTCACGAAGCTTGCAAGTCAGCAAGCTTTCCGGCGCTTGACCGAACGTCAATGGTTTTCCTCAACCCAGATTGACGCTGAGTTGAAGGCTGAGATCATTCGACGCGTGACTTGATTTCACCAAGCATGTGGCCCTCGTAACCGCTGGTGCGATCAGCGAGGCTTTTGCTGGGGCGTGCTTAGGAGCACTCCGGCCTCGCGTACGGCCGGGGAGCGCGGCTCCCCAGACCCTCCAGGCTTTATGACTTAGTACCTTACCCAAACGCCCCGAAGTGATGTGAAATCCCGGTGCCGATTTCGCGGATGAATTCGTAGGTGGATTCCATGGGTTCGAGGATTTCGGTTTCCAGACGGCCGTAGTCGTCGATGCCGCGCGGGCGGTAGGTGGCCTTTTCGTCGTAGGTGGCGGCGTCCGCCGCCGCCGAGACGCGGTGGGGGAAGGCCTGGCGCATGAACGCCACCACGTCGGGCACGTCGAGGCCCAGCGCGCGCGATAGCATCGTCGCATGGCTGGTGTCGTTTTGCGGGGCGAAGCGGGGGAGTTGGGCCGCCAAGATAAACACCCGCATGATCAGCGCCAGGCGGATCGCCTGGAGCACGTCGAGTTCGAGACGGGCTTCGTCCAGTTCGTTGACGTTGCCATAGCCCGCTTGGGTCATGATGGCGTGGAGGTCGATGGCGTCCAGCCGGAGATGGTGGACGAGCTTGCTGATGCTGGTGGCGCGGTCGTCGTCCAGGAAGAAGCTCGACAGCACGCGGAAAGCGGGTTGCAGCGGCTCTTCACGGCCCCACGAGGCGCGCGACGCCCAGAATCCCGGATCGAACACCATCGCGTTCGCGCCCATCGCGTTCAGCGAGGAGAGGCGCTTACCGGCTGCGATCATTTCAAGGATAGTTTTCAGGCGCGCGGAGCGGGCTGCGAGCGCGATAAAGCGTTCGCGGTCTGAGCCAACGGCGGCACCCAGCCCCGCCACCACGTTGGCGATGTAGCCGAACTGCTGGAGGATGGCGTTATTGGGAATGGCGCGCATACGCGAGGGATCACCGCGATCGGCCAGCGACGCGCCATCGCTCTGGCGCTTCACCGCGCGCGAGCCGGTCCGGAACAGCAGGCTCGAGCCAAATGCGCCGAGCACGGCCCGGTAGCCCGAGTGGCCGAACAGGGATTGCTGATAGGCGCGCAGGCGCAGGAAGAAGTCGAGGCTGAGGTTCTGGTCGGCGTAGAACGGATCGTCGGCGACGAGGTCGCGGTGCGCGTCGAGGATGACGGACGCCATCGCTTTGGTCGTCAACTGGCGGTTGCCGAAGAACATGAAGCCGTCGCCGCCCTGGAAGCTCGCTTCGTGCTTCACGGGGATGTGGTGGCGCGCAAAGCGCGAACGGGCTTCGTCGGAAAAGACGTAGTGGAGGCGGGTCTTGAGGTCGCCGGGATGAGCGCCACGGCCGATGCTTTCGCCATGGGTTGAAAACATCAGGAATTCACAGTCGCCCACGCCTGACTTGTGCATCATTTCGGCGACGGCGAAATGCAGCCGCTCGATGGCGAGCGTGGCC
>JANLYB010000314.1:0-10223 GCA_031365425.1 Hyphomicrobiaceae bacterium | reverse complement strand
CATCAGAAGGTCCGATTTGCCGAAACTGAATCGTCCGAGCCCGAGCTTTTTTGATAACGCCTTCAGATCGACGAGCGTGCTGCCTTCGGCAACGACAAGGACCAGCCTGTCTTTATCGTCTTTGAGAAAGAGGTTTTTGGTGTGTCCGCCGGGAAGGCTGCGCTCCAACTCGGTGCTTTCAGCCACCGTAAACACAGCTTGATGCTCGACGGTTTGTGTTCGGATGCTGAGCCTGTCTAGCCAGGCAAACAGATCGCGTTCACCTCTGCTGACGGCTTCCACAATAGGGAGGGCGGCAGAATCTGGGGGAGCGGTCATTGTGTGAATTGACCCGAGCTAACTGGCTTCAATACTGTCAATAACTAGGCCGGCAGCGCCGGGCAACCCTGAGTAAGTGCGAGAGTAACGTATCTAATAACTAACGTGATCTGAGACGCCGTCGTCGCGAAGCGCGGTTTGAAGCCGTGAAATCAGCTGGACAACCTGTGACGCTCCTTTGACCCGTTGTGTCTCACAAAGTGTACCTTTTGAGTCATGGACCGCCGTATCGATGATCTCCCTATTGAATGTGTCTCGGCCTTGTCTCATATGTATGGTGCCACATCGTTTAGATGATGTGATGCATCAATTGTTGGCGAGAAGGAGAAAGCAGCATGGCTGAAATTGCCTACGCGCGAACCTCGACAGCCGAGCAAACCGGTTCGCTTAAAACACAAGTGGAGCGGTTCTCGTCGCGAGGCGTTGACCGCGACCTGATCTTCGCCGAACGCCGGTCAGGCGGGAATACAGACCGACCCAAATTGAAGGAATGTCTGAGAACCCTTCGGAAGGGGGACACCCTCCTAGTTACCAAGCTGGACCGCCTGGCTCGGTCGGTGACTGACCTTTTGAATATTCTCAAAGCACTGGAGAAAAAGGGCGTTGGATTTAAGGCTCTTGACCAGCCGGAGATCGATACAACACGACCGGCCGGGAAACTGGTGCTGGGGATCTTGGGCTCGGTCAGTGAATTCGAGCGGGACTTGATCCGCGAGCGTCAGGCGGAAGGGATCCGCAGGGCCCACGATCGAGGCGTTAAGTTTGGTCGGTCGGAAAAGGCAACACCCGAGGTGGTGACGAGGATCAAAGGACTGAGAAGCGATGGCAAAATGATCAGGGAGATCATGGAAGCCACCAAGCTCAGCAAGGCGACCGTCTATCGTGCTCTAGCCGAAAATGGCCAGGGAACGAGAAGATGATGTGGCCCGCAAGATCGGGCTGTATTCGACCAAAGGGAGCTGCATTGGGCTCCCTTCACTGTTTGCAGGAAGGGCATCCGGAAATCAGCTGGGCGGCGCCAACTTGCACGCTGAGAGAAGCGCAGGAGTGGCGCTTGAAGACCCTGGAACCCATACCTGCGTCCCTCACTGCGGATGCAGGCGCCGAGGCCTTGGAAGCCGCCTGAAGTGTTGGGTTCGTATGGCGGGTACGGCATCCAGGCCGTCGATGTTTCCGGCGACGGTGGGAAGACGTGGCAGGGCGCTCAGCTCGGCGACGATGCGGGACGTTTTTCATTTCGCGCTTTCAGCCTTTCATTTAGGTGCGCCTTTCCATTTGGCGTTGCCCATCGCACCGTAGCCCCACTGTACGCCAGGAACATGGGGCGCAAACAGACCGCGGCGATTTCCGGAGCATTGGCAGACCGCAACGATTTCAACCGCGGGGAAGTCGGTTTTCAATTGGTCGAGGGTTAGCTCGAATGGCTTGGCGGCCGCCTCTCCGCCAACCTTTAGGCGCCAAGTTGCGGCATCGACCTCGGGGATATTTGCGAGGTGGTAACGGACAAAGAACGCTTCGTTGGGAGTATAGAGTGAATTGAAATGGCTGACGGGCGTTTCGTAGTTGGGTGGGCGGTAGCTCAATTTTAGCAGAGGAACTTTACCGGGAAGCGTATCGAGGACAGCAGTCTCGCGCACACCTGCCGGCAAGGACGGAGCTTCGGGCTCATTCCGAGTTTCGCCGTCGAACCGCTCTCCAGTGCCTCCCGCTGGTGCCTCGTGTGTGCCATCGCTGCTCTTGGAATGAAGACCTCCGTCGAGAAATTATCCGAGGTTGGGTGGCGGCCCCTCGTACTTATCGCAGCAGAAACGATTTTTATACTCGTACTTGTGCTGGCGGCCCTCAAGGCTGAAGTATGGCTGCACTGAAGACCTCTCGCCGTCCATTGCTTCAAAGCCGGGCCCTTTCAAACATGGATACTCTCAGAGGCAAACTCTCCAGTTAGCCGTGAGTGACGAAACATGGCGAAGGTGAGCCATGCATAAAAGGTAAAAACGCCCACAAGGACGACGCCCCCAGGTATAGGTCCGAGCGCTAAGCCTTCTACCCATTGAGTAGCCGTGTGAACAGAGCCTGGATCGCCCGCCGTGCTGGGAACTTTCAGATAGGCAGTCTTAAAGAGCCAGGCTGCCAGAAGGACCAAAAAAATCCAGATATAATTTCGACGCAAGCGGTGCGCCACCGCCTGATTAAAGCTAATCGACAAATGGGGGTTGCGAAGGTCATCGGCCATTATGTTGGACCATTCAGAATTGATTTCCGCCCCTGAAGCGAATGCAGCAGCAATATAGTATCGCTCCATGCGCCGTAGCCGATTGCGATAAACGTCGTAAAATCGGTAGCGGCGAGATTCGATGGCTAGAATCAGCATTATCAAGGCCATGGAGAAAATGAGAATTCCATGGTGAGTGGTTGGCGTGGAAAACGAAATTGATAGCATCGCCGCTACGACGGTAATTGCCCAATTTGTTGTCCGATCGATGCGGTCACGCCAACTCAATGCCCGTCCGATCTCACCGCGATAGTAGTGCACGAGCAAGGTCACGGATTCTGTGGAGGTAGTAGGTAACACGGGATGTATCGGCTGATTTACGATGGGATCTAATGCACTCATTTCCCGTCATCCTCTATAAAACCCTGCCGTCTTATCGTTCCAAGCGTTTTAGTACCATCCGCATAACACTTCGTATCTCGGCATAACGGGTCTTTCACACTACGGCTAGGCTGTTCTCTCAGACCGGAACTCTTGGTCGAAGCTAAGCGACGTCCGCTTGGGGTCGTGTGTCACGAGCATCGCCGGTCGAAACGGAGGTGCGCAACTATACGAGAGATGAAGGAGGGCCCTTCGGGTTCGGCAATCAGGTGCTGATCCCAAGCCACTGCAAGCTGCTGCGGTCAAAAGCCGTGGTGGTGAGCGTTGCAGTCAAGTCTGGACAGAAGTCCAGTCGGCAAGGTCGAGAGAGGCGAGCGCAAGCAAACCGTCGATGAAGTGTCGATAGCGGATTAGGCGATGTCAAAACCGGGGGATGACCCTTCCTCCGGGATCAGTTCGGTGGTGGTCCTGAGACTGACCGAACGGCATCCGGCATGTAGACGGCGCGAAGCTCGACCAGGCTTTCGTATGGAACGTGAGAACCTGCACTGCGTCACGCCACCAGCCTAATGATGGGTGGCGTGAAGGGACAAGCCGCAAGCGGCTCCAACCGCGAGGGCGAGAGTACCGATACGCAGCGCAGGGACGGAGCAGCCCGTAGTAGCGATGAAGGTCCTGCAATGGGGCTGGAGCGAAGGGGCTGCGTTGTTCTGCTGCGGCCATGGGCCAACTGTCATGTTGAGGGCGTGCTTTCAGCACGACGGGATGAGCCCATGGACGAAGCAAAGCCGTTCAAGATCCCCAAAAGGGACGTCTGGGAAGCCTTCAAGCGTGTGAAGGCTAACCAGGGGGCGGCTGGAGTGGACGGACAGTCGATTGCGGAGTTTGAGGCCAACCTCAAGGGTAACCTCTACAAGCTCTGGAATCGCATGTCGTCGGGGAGCTATTTCCCTCCGCCGGTGCGGCGTGTCGATATTCCAAAGGCAGATGGTGGGACGCGGCCGTTGGGCATCCCGACAGTTGCAGATCGCATTGCCCAGGAGGTTGCGCGTCGATTTCTGGAGCCGATCTTGGAGCCGGTATTTCATCCGGATTCTTACGGCTACCGGCCCGGCAAGTCTGCCATCGACGCCGTGCGCATGGCTCGTCAGCGCTGTTGGCGCTACGACTGGGTGCTCGATCTCGACGTGCGCGCCTTTTTCGACACCATCGATTGGGAGCTGATGCTCAAGGCCGTCCGCAAACATACGGACAGCCCCTGGGTGTTGCTCTACGTCGAGCGGTGGTTGAAGGCGCCGGTGCAGATGGGGGATGGCAGCGTCGATACGCGCACGGCGGGAACGCCACAGGGTGGGGTCATCTCGCCGCTGCTGGCGAACCTGTTCTTGCACTATGTGTTGGACATGTGGATGGCGCGGGAGTTCCCGCACATTCCGTTCGAGCGCTACGCGGACGATGCGATCTGTCACTGCAGAAGCGCCGAAGAGGCGCAGGTCTTGTGGAGCGCATTGCAGGTTCGCTTTTCTACCTGCAAGCTGGTGCTGCATCCGGAGAAGACGAAGGTCGTCTATTGCAAGGATGCGAACCGGAGGGCCGACTTTCCGAACACTCATTTCGATTTTCTCGGTTTCCAGTTTCGGGCCCGGAGGACGATGTGGAATGGAAAGCCGGCTCATGGCTTCATGCCTGCGGCCAGTCCGAAAGCGTTGAAGCGCATCAGCCGAACTGTTCGGCGATGGGCGCTGCATCACCGCAATGACAGGTCCCTGACTGAGCTGGCAACGATGTACAACCCGTCCATCCGCGGCTGGATCACCTACTACAGTCACTTCTATCCGACGCAGTTGCGTCCGACCCTGAGGCGGATCGATGCTTATGTCATTCGATGGGCGCGCCGCAAATTCAAGCGGATGGTTCATCAGACCAAAGGTGCCAGAGACTGGTTCGATCGGTTCCGCCGGGCGAACCCGCACCTCTTCGCGCATTGGTCACTATGCCATGGCAGCGGCCGAACATCGGGAGCCGTGTGAATCAAGAGGTTCACGCACGGTTCTAGGAGCGCCTGAGGGTGAAAATCCCTCGGGCGACTCGACAAAAGCGTCGCGGTCTGAATGTCGGCTTTCTAGGCACACCGGCCATCATGCTTTGGAAAATCGCAAACACTCGTCTCGGACTACGGCTCGGGGCACGCCTCCCACGGCAGAAGCACCTTCAGGAGCGGACGCGATGGGTTGGTATTGCTGCCGCGCCAAGGCTGGATCGCTGAGGACCGCTAATGTATAAACGTCACTCCATGGACGGGCGGCAAACAATTTCGTGACACCTGCGCGAGCAACCGACAACGATCTGACGAGTGACAGCGATCAGGCCCCAGGCTGGCGTTCCAAGCATTCCTTTTCGTGTTGGCAGGCTTTTCGTACAAGGGTTGGCTTGAACCCCGACGATGCTTAATTGGCACGCGATCAGGATAATTTCGAACGCTTCGCCGAATTGTATGTAAGAACAATGTTTTGCTGTTGAGGCCCGCTGGCCGTACCGGGATCAAAATGATGAAGCAAGTGCCCGGACTAATTCCCCAAGGCGGGGTCTCAAGCGTGTCCGATACGGCGCGGTGGGCGGCTTACTATCGCGCGCTGGAAACCAGGCGACCGGACGCGCTTTTTCAGGACCCCTTCGCGGAGCAGCTAGCAGGTGACGTCGGTAAGAGCATCGCGGCTCACGCGCCGTGGCACGTGCGCAATGGCTGGCCGGTCATTGCGCGCACCAAAATTATCGATGACTTCGTGCTCGCCGCTGTGGCCGAGGGGTGTGACTGCGTGCTCAATCTCGCGGCGGGCCTCGATACCCGTCCCTATCGCCTGCCGCTCCCGGAGTCGCTTCCGTGGGTCGAGGCTGACCTTCCCGGCATCGTCGAGGAGAAAGCCCGACACCTCGCTGGCCACGTGCCGCGGTGCCAGCTCGCTCAAGAAGCCGTCGATCTCGCCGACCCCGAGGCGCGGGCACTCTTCCTTCAAGCTGCGCTGACGAACCGGCGCAAGGCCCTCGTCATCACGGAGGGGCTGCTCATGTACCTGAGCGAGGAGGTCGTCTCTCAGCTTGCGCGTGACCTCGCCAGGGTGTCCGTCGCCTGGTGGGTGCTCGAGACCATCAGCCCGCCGGTTCGCGATATGATCATGGCGAGCATGAAGGATGAATTGGCGAATGCGCGGATGCACTTTGCGCCACCGAACGGGGTCGCTTTCTTTGAGCCATTGGGGTGGAGGGTTGCCGACGTGCGTCCTGTCCTGCGCGAGGCGCGTCGGCTGCACCGGCTTCCGTGGCCACTGAACCTGGCGGCGATGCATCCATTTTCGGAGCCTGATCCGCGGAATGTGGCGCGCGCGCGGTGGTCTGCAGTTGTTCGTCTAAAGCGCGGTGAGAGTTCCTAATAGATAAAGCACCAAGCAAATACTCGCTCAGATCGTGTCGGCGTTCGTGCGGATAGCGGTAGCTCCCCAAGGGGACGTTTTGATTGTGGCCGTAGATCTATGCCCTGCGCGATATCTCGATCCCGGTCGGGCGAACAAGTACAGTCTCGACCAGTGCGCCCGTGGAATACGCGTTAGCGACGGTGGCTCTGGGGGATGGCTGCAAAATAATTCGCTTTCATCGTGCATCGAAATGAACGAACTTCCGTCGTTACTGGAGGGAGCCGAGCCCCAGAAATCATGTGGCTTCGATAAAAGGGGCGGAATCGTTTGCTCGACCCTGACGGTCACCAAGGCAAGTGCGTGGGATCCATAAACTCGCGCTTCAATGCCCCTGCCACCGCCGGATGCGTGATGAGCCCCCGGTGAATATTGAGGCCCGCTCGCAGGTGCGGGTTGTCGGTCATGGCGGCATTCGGGCCCTTGTCGGCGAGCGCGAGCACAAACGGCAGCGTGGCGTTGTTGAGCGCGAAGGTGGACGTACGGGCGACGGCGCCGGGCATGTTGGCGACGCAATAGTGCACCACCTCGTCGACGACATACGTGGGCTGTGCGTGGGTGGTCGGCTTCGACGTGTCGGCGCACCCACCTTGATCAATTGAGATATCGACGATGACCGAGCCGCGCGGCATGTCGGCGACGAGTTGGCGCGAGATCAGCTTGGGAGCGGCGGCACCGGGTACGAGGACGGCGCCGATCACGAGGTCGGCAGCAAGTAATTGTTCTTCGATGGCGGACCGCGTCGAGTAGAGTGTCTTGATGGCGGAGCCGAACTGCTGCTTGACCGCGTAGAGTCGGTCGATGTTGATATCGAGCAGCGTGACGTCGGCCTCGAGCCCAATGGCCGCGTGGACAGCATTGATGCCGGCAACTCCAGCGCCAAGTACGACGACCTTGGCAGGGGCAACGCCAGCAACGCCCCCCAACAGCAGGCCGCGACCACCCTGTGCAATCTCCAGACAATGGGCGCCGCACTGAATCGACATGCGCCCCGCTACCTCGCTCATGGGCGCCAGCAGGGGCAGTCCGCCGGACGGGTTTGTGACCGTCTCGTAGGCAATGGCGGTCACCCCGGATTTCAAGAGCGCCTGGGCTTGCTCCGGGTCCGGTGCAAGATGCAGATAGGTGAATATCGTTTGGCCTTCCCGCAGCATCTTGCATTCGGCAGGTTGCGGTTCCTTGACCTTAACTATCAGATCCGTGCAAGCATAGATTTCATCGGGTGTGTCGATGAGCATAGCGCCCGCCCGGCTGTAATCTTCGTCGCTCAGAGCGATCCGCGCGGCCGCATCCCTCTGGACGAAAACCTGATGTCCGTGCGCGATGACCTCCCTGACGGAGGCCGGCGTCAGCCCCACCCGGCTTTCCTGGTTCTTGATTTCTTTGGGAACACCGATTCGCATTGAACCTCGCTTTATGACGAAGCGCCTTCAAAGTGACGCAACTCAGACTACAATCTAGGACGATGTGTGTCGGTGCAAATCCTCCAACCATACGATCGACATGAAGAAAAATCGGCTTACCCACGTAGGATGAGATCGCGGCCATGCGCCTCCTGATCGCCGGTTGGCAAGGACAGCTCGCTCGAGCTTTGATGGACGTGGTGCCCGGACGGGCCGACGTCACGGCGTGCGCAATCGGCCGGCCGGCACTGAATATTTGTGAGGTCGGAAGCATAGAGCGCGCACTGAGCGATATCCGGCCGGATGTCATTATCAACACGGCGGCCTACACCGCCGTCGACAGGGCCGAGATCGAGCCCGAGCGCGCTTTCGCACTCAATCGGGACGGTGCCCGTATGCTCGCCGGAGTGGCCGCCCGTCGCGGCATCCCCATCATCCACCTCTCGACCGACTATGTATTCGACGGCAGAGCCGCGTTGGCCTATGTCGAGACCGACCCGACGGCCCCAACAACTGTCTATGGCCGGTCCAAGCTGGAAGGCGAGGAAGCCGTGCGGGCGGCGAACCCCAAGCACATCATCCTCCGAACCGCCTGGGTCTACAGTCCCCTCGGACGGAATTTCGTTACCACCATTGTGCAGCGGGCACGCGAGGACGCCCCATTACGGGTCGTCACCGACCAACACGGGAGTCCAACCTATGCCCCACATCTGGCCGACGTCATCCTCGCACTTGCAGGACGCCTGACTGCGCCAACCGGAAAAGATCCTTCCTGGGGCATCTATCATGCCGCGGGCTCCGGTCGAGCGAGCTGGTACGACGTGGCGCACCAAGTCTTGTTGTCGTCCGACGATCTAAAACCAGCAATTGCCCGGCTCGTCGCCATTTCGTCAACAGAGCATCCCACACGGGCACGCAGGCTGGTCAATTCCGAGTTGGACTGTACGAAGCTCTACCGCACTTTCCAGATTAGGCTCCCTCCGTGGCGTGAGGGCGTGGCTGCGTGCGTCGAACGTTTGACGACGTGCTGAACGCTGGCGAGCAGCATCCATTCTGCAAGCTCGCGACTTGGTACATGCCCCGCCAGAACGCGACCACGCCCCGACCTCATAGCGGCTAAAAACTGCCGTACGGAGAGTGGAGTCAGGATTGCGGGCTAGGGTCAGTTATGTCGCTCGAAAGCTCGCCAGGTGCACACCGTAGTGACACTGCAATAGCCCAACAAGCGGACCCGTCCGGCGATGGATTTCACGTCTCCGGACCCTATTGGCCGAAGTCCGCTAGTGGGATGTGGTGGCGGAGTCCGCTTAACTCTCGACAGCGACCATCTCTTTCGACAAGGTCGCAGCATCTTGAGGTTACCTCGAAGACCGAGCGTCCGACCATTAGCCGCGGACCTAGCCCCCAACTGGCCTCACTAAGATTTAGTCGATGCTCAAGAGTTTTGGGCAAACTATCTCCGGTCCGCGGGTAAACACCACTTCGCGGGACTCTGCATGACGAATCACAATATGAGTCGTTATTAGAGGCTGTGGCGCTGCGGGCACGGGCAATGGCTAAGGTGTTCGATATTCGTCACTTCTTTCGCCGTGCGCCGCGCGACTGGCTCAAGCGCTACTTCGCGCATTTCGGGCTGCTGGAGGACTTCGATTGGCAGGCGCTGGGAAAGCACAGGATTGATCCCCTCTTGAAGAGGTGGAGCGAGCTTGAAGATGCCACCCTTGGACATTGCATCGAGGACTTTCGCAACATCAAATTGATCGCGACCCCCGCCTGCAAAATCCAGATTATCGACGAGGCTGCCTACCACGGCTTGACGGTTGAGGTGGGCACGAAGCTTCAGGAACTCGGCGATTTCTACGCCTGCGCATTTTGGGTGCTGCTGGAGCAGCCGAAATGTTGGCAAGGCGCCATCCGATACGCGTTAGCCGATGGAACGTCGAAGAGGTATTGGCGGAAGCGGGTGAACATGCCGAAGCTCGCCGGTCAACGTTAGGACCAAGCCAAGTGCTGATGCGCCGAGCGGCCTCATTCTCTGCGACGAAGAACCTAACCTCGGTCGTATCCCAGTTCGGATGGATAGGCTTCGTCGCTTCAGGGCCGCGCTCGATAGTGTGGCGCGCACTGTCGCTGGTTGCCTTGAGCTTCGAGGACCGTCAGGATCTGCTTGGTCATCGGTCCGGACGCATCACGACTCACTACTCAGCTGTAGAACTTGGTCGACTCATCGACGCGGCAGCGAGTGTGTGTGAGCAGAACGGAACGCGACCAGAATTGGTGGTGATGAGGGGGCACTGCAGAGCGACTCCCGCAAAACTCCCGCAAAAGTCTTGGTTTGTTCCAAACTCATCTTAGCTAAGTGATTGAAAGTATTGGCTGGGGTGCCAGGATTCGAACCTGGGAATGGCGGAATCAAAATCCGCTGCCTTACCACTTGGCGAC
>JANLYB010000304.1:0-10954 GCA_031365425.1 Hyphomicrobiaceae bacterium | reverse complement strand
GAGTCGTGACGACAAGGAATTGGTGAAACACCTGCTCTACCCCTGAGCTACAGATCCCCTGCCAGCGTGACAGAAAACCCAGCGGGATTCGAACCCGCGACCCGGTCATTAACAATGTAGTTCCACACGGCATTCGTCACGGCTTTGTGTTCTTTCGTCAAAAGGCATCCCCTCCCACTCCATGGCCGCCCTCCGAGGCGGCCATCCAGGGCCACAAACGAGATCTTTCCACGCGGCCCCTGGATGGCCGGGTCAAGCCCGGCCATGGAGTGAGGGGAGGAGTTTCGTAATAAGAGTCCCGGCGACAAGTCGAATTGAGAGACGCGACATTTGGAGCATGTAGTCCCTCAGGCATTCGCCGGGTTAGAGAGCGGTCGTGACGACAAAAGTGATGAAACATCAAAAACACTCTTGCGAGTGCCCTGCTCTACCACTGAGCTACGGCGTCATTTGCATGACCCCGGCTGGGCTCGAACCAGCGACACGGATGTAGTTCCATCGGCATTCGTCACGGTGAAAAAGTCTAGCGACAAGTTGGATTTGCGAGACGCTCATTGTTACAGAATGTAGTCCCGCTAGCATTCGCTAGGCCTTTCAAATTCAATTCGGTCTTGGCGACAAAAAGGTGTGAGACGTTCGCCCGTTCCGGAGAGCCGGTTAAAGGGCGAGCGGGTTCGAACCGCCTCGGCTTGCGCCTTCACCAATGTAGTCCCACGTGCATTCGCCAAGACCTTTCTCGTTAGCAGTCAGGGCATGAACCCCGGCTGAATTTCAAGGTCCTCAATGAGTAGCCGGAGGGACGAGGGTTTATGCCCAGACATCGATTTTGAGCGATGTAGTCCGGCGCAAGCATTCCCTCCGGCCATTCTTGTAGGTTGGGTTAGGCTGCTCTTCGCAGCCGTAACCCAACTCTTGGTTGGTCTCGTGAAGTTGGGTTACGGCGCAAGTTGGCGCCTAACCCAACCTACTCAGTTCACTACAGCTCGATCTTCTCGATCTCGCCAACCCAATGCGCAGGCCCAATTTTGCCGGACGCGAACCGCTCCATCACCTCGAACACGGCGTCGGAGAAGCCCCCGACGTTCAAGATGTCGTCGCGCTCCATCGCCTGCGTCGTGCCGTAAGGCTGGATGTCGATGCAGACGAGCTTGGCGTCCTTGTTACGGGACTTGAGCTTTGCCCACTCGGCCATCACGCCGGTCGCCTGGCCCTTATGCGCATCCATCCACGACTGGTTGTCGGACACGAACACGAACAGATCGACCTTGGCCTTCTCGGCGTTCAGCAGTTCCAGCGGAGCCGAACAATTGGTCCCGCCACCACCGATGGCGGCCAGCTTCTTGGCGTTCGTCATCACGCTGTCGCGCGGGTTCAACTGAACCGGCACAACGTCGGTTTCGAACGGCAGCACGCGCGCCTTCTTGTTCACCCGCAGCATCGCAGCGGCCACCAAGGCGGCAACGTCGATGCAGCGCACGGCAGACGACGCACCCTTGCGGACACCCGTCACGGGAGAGGCCATCGAACCCGAAACGTCGGGCGCGATAACGATCGCACCGTCGATTGCGGGAACATTGGCCAGCGCGATTTCCATCGCATGCTGCAACGCCTCGCCAACGTCGCCCGGCACGTCCTTGCCCGCGGCCTTGAAGGCGGCCATGAGCTGGTACGGCAGCACGCGGGCCTTCTTGATCTCGGTCGAGGTCGCGAGCCGCTTGGCAACCATCCGCGTGAACCCAGGCTCGTCGAACGCACCGTGGCGCGCAAACGTGTTGAGGTTCATCCGCAGCATCTGCCACCCGGCCCCCTGCCCGATCTTGGCCCAATGCTTCGGCGTCAATTCCAGCGCAGTCAGCATCTGGAACGGAACGTCGGGCACAGGCTTCGACGGATCGCGCTTGAAGTCCTCGAAGGCGCGTAATGCTTCCGGCAACGCGGCCACGTCGTACGGCTTGCCGATCAGGTACGCATAGAGCGCCTTACGCTCCGCAGTCGCGGGCTTGGGGTGCACCATACGGATAACGTCGGCGAGCGACGGCGACTGACCGACCGAAGCCGCGATGATCTGCGCGTCGCTTGCCTGAGCTAGCCACGCTTCGATCAAAGCCTTGGGACGCGAGCCAAGCGACTTACGAGCGACCGCCCCGGAACGCATGATCTGCACGAACGTGCGCAGCATACGGCCGTTGTCGATAACGCGCGGAAACGCACGGGCGAACGTCATAGGGTCCAGCACCGACAGACAGGCCAGCAACAGCGCGGGCATGTCCTTCATGTGCCCCTTGCGGCGCGCATAGATGGCAGCCTTCGCCAAGAACTCCGGCGACACCTGACCCGCCAAGGCGAGCACGTCGTCGAGCTGCTGCTTTGGCTCGGCATAAAACGTCGCCGACAGCGTACCCGTGGCGGCGAGCTGCGCGAGCTTATGCTGAGGGGCCAGCTTGTAGGCCGGCGCACCTTCGAAGTTCATCGCATCGGGCTTGGCCAGGAGGCGGCCGGCGATGGACTGAAACAGCGACTTGTTGGCCATGATACGCATCCTCTGCTGTGATCTGCCGTTGAAGATGCAGACTGAATTGCACGGTGCGGGCCAATCTCGACAGAGTGGCCAACAAATCAAGTAACTCATTGTTATAGTTTATAAAAATTGTATGTCCATGGAGGTCTACGATATAGGGTTCTTGTAAATTACTATCTATAGATAGAATTTTTTATAATATTAGATAATATTTCAGCGAGGCATCCACGGGCGCGTGGATGCGCGCACTCCCCCTCTCCCCCTGGGGTGAGGGGTGAGCTTGCACCAAATGAAAGGCCCGCTAAATGAAACGCCGCGTCGTCATCGGTTTTCTCGGCTCCACCCTCGACCAGGGCAAAAGCCCAGAGCGCTGGCAGCGCTGGCGGCCGACCATCAGCCTCGTCCAGCAGCAAGACCTTATGGTCGACCGGCTGGAGCTGATCCACGCCCGCATGCACACCGCACTCGCCGAACGCATCGCGCGCGACGTCGCGCAAGTCTCGCCGGAAACGCAGGTCCTCCGTCACACGATGGACCTGAAAGACGCCTGGGACTTCGAAGAGGTCTACAGTGCGCTCCACGCCTTCGCCCGCGGCTACAAGTTCGACCCAGATCGCGAAGACTACCTGATCCACATCACGACGGGCACCCACGTCGCCCAGATCTGCTGGTTTTTGCTTGCGGAAGCGCGCGTCATCCCCGGCCAGCTTTTGCAGATCACGCCTCCACGCGGCCACCGCGAGCCGGACACGTTCGCACGCGGTTCCTACGGCATCATCGACCTCGACCTGTCGCGCTACGACAAGATCGCAACCCGCTTCCGCGCCGAGCAAGTGGAAGCCGCCTCGTTCCTGAAAAGCGGCATCCCCACCCGTAACGCCGCCTTCAACCGCATGATCGACCGCATCGAACAGGTCGCCATCCGCGCCAGATCACCCATGCTGCTCACCGGCCCAACCGGCGCGGGCAAATCCCAACTCGCCCGCCGCATCTACGAACTGAAACACCAGCGCCATCAGATCGCCGGTCCCTTCGTCGAGGTGAATTGCGCCACTCTGCGCGGTGATGCGGCCATGTCCACGCTGTTCGGCCACATCAAAGGTGCGTTCACGGGAGCGGTATCGGACCGCGCAGGACTGCTGCGCTCAGCCAACGGCGGTATGCTGTTCCTGGATGAAATCGGCGAACTGGGCATCGACGAACAAGCCATGATGCTACGCGCCATCGAAGACAAACGCTTCATGCCCGTCGGTTCTGACAAGGAAGCCGCCAGCGACTTCCAGCTCATCGCCGGCACGAACTGCGACCTCGCAGCCGCCGTCGAAACCGGCAAGTTCCGCGAAGACCTGCTCGCACGCCTCGCGCTGTGGACGTTCGCCCTCCCTGGCCTCAAATCCCGTAGCGAAGACATCGAGCCCAACCTGGAGTTCGAACTGACCCGCCACGCCAACACCGACGGTTCGCATGTTGCGTTCAACAAGGAAGCCCGCGAACGCTATCTGCGCTTTGCCACGTCCCCGCAAACAGCCTGGAGCGCCAACTTCCGCGACCTGTCCGCCTCGATCACCCGCATGGCAACGCTCGCCCCGTCAGGCCGCATCACCACCGAGCTCGTCGACGAGGAAATCGACCGCTTGAATCACGCCTGGCGAAAATCCCGCCCGGATAACGACGCCGAACTCCTCGAGCAGCTCCTCGGCACCCGTCAGCTCGAAGCCATCGACCTGTTCGACCGCGCCCAGCTCGCGACCGTCATCCGCGTTTGCCGTGACAGCCGGACGCTCAGCGCCGCTGGCCGCGTCCTGTTCGCCGCCTCGCGTGCCGCCAAAACCACCAGCAACGACGCCGACCGCTTGAAAAAGTACCTCGCCCGCTTTGGCCTGAGCTGGGACTTGGTGCAGGCCGCCGCCATGGCCCGCAAATCCTGATTGGCATCAGCAAACCCGCGAATGCCCAAAACGCTTGCGTCGAGTGCTGCGCCGCACAAGTTTTAAGCAAGCGTTAAGTGGGCATCTTGGGCGAGCTCAAGATAACATACTGAAATATATAAGATAAAAACGTCGCACCCGTCGTGGCATGCTTCTTGGACCTTAACCTTCGAAAGGCGCAACCCAATCGGTTCGCCTCGACTGGGCAAGGATTAAGAGGACACCAATGGCGGGACCCCACGACACGCGCATTTCGGGCAAGGGAATGATTTCGCGCCGGACGCTGCTGCGGCAGACGTCTGCCGTTGCCACGATGCTGGCAGCTAAGACGGCCTTCCCTGGCGGCGCCTTCGCGCAAGCCGCGGGCCCCGAAGTCAAGGGCACCAAGCTCGGCTACATCGCGCTGACCGACGCTGCGCCGCTCATCATCGCCAAGGAAAACGGCATCTTCGCCAAATACGGCGTGCCGGATATGGAAATCTTGAAGCAAGCCTCCTGGGGCGCGACGCGCGATAACATGGCGCTCGGCACCAAGGCCAACGGCATCGACGGCGGCCATATTCTGCGCCCCAAGGTGCATCTGTATTCGACCGGCAAGGTCATGCAGAACAACCAGCCGCTGCCAATGTACGGCTTGATCAACCTGAACCAGGATTGCCAGGCGATCTCGGTTTCCAACGAATATAAAGACCTCCCCGTCGGCCTCGACAGCTCGCCTCTCAAGGAAGCTTTCGCCAAGAAGAAGGCGGCCGGTAAGGAAGTCAAAGCCGCCGTCACCTTCCCCGGCGGCACCCACGATCTGTGGATGCGCTATTGGCTCGCCGCAGGCGGCATCGACCCCGACAAGGACGTCTCGACCATCGTCGTGCCGCCCCCGCAGATGGTTGCCAACATGAAGGTTGGCACCATGGACGCGTTCTGCGTCGGCGAACCGTGGAACGAACAGCTCGTCAACCAAGACATCGGCTTCACAGCCTGCACGACCGGCGAGATCTGGTTCAATCATCCCGAAAAAATCCTTGGCATGCGTGCCGACTGGGTGGACGCTAACCCCAAGGCAACGCTGGCCATCATGATGGCCGTGATGGAAGCCCAGCAGTGGTGCGAAAAGGCTGAGAACAAGGATGCGATGGCCGAAATTCTCGGTCGCCGCCAGTGGTTCAACGTCCCTGTCGCCGACATCATCGGCCGCCTCAAGGGCGATATCAACTACGGCCGCGGCAAGGTCGTCAAAGGCACCAACCTTGGTATGAAGTTCTGGGGCAACGGCGGCACCGTCTCCTATCCCTGGAAGAGCCACGACACCTGGTTCGTCGCCGAAAACATCCGTTGGGGCAAATATGCGCCCGACACCGACATCAAGGCGCTGGTCGACAAAACCAACCGCTCGGACCTGTGGATCGAGGCAGCCAAGGCCCTCGGCGTCAAAGGCGCCGTGTCCGGCGACAGCCGTGGCGTGGAAAAATTCTTCGACGGCAAGACGTTCGATCCAGCCGATCCCCAAGGCTATCTGAAATCCCTGTCGATCAAGCGCATCGCCTGATTAAGCTTGCTCTTAACGAGAGAGAGAAAACCGAAATGGCCGCAACCGCCCGCCAATTGTTCATGGTCGATACCGCCGCTGGAACGCTTCCATTGTCGGTCGCGTCCGCCTCGCTAGCTGCAACGGTTGCGGCTTCCATCCCGCCCATCGTTGCCAATGCGAACGATGCACTCCCCCGCGTCGTCGCACCGCCGCGCATGCAACCTTCTCGCATGAGCGGCGTCACCAAGACCCTCTCTGACATCGCAGCGGTCGTCATCCCGCCGCTGCTCGTCATCCTCCTGCTCGGCGTCTTTTGGGAAATCGCCTGCTCCAGTCCGAAGGCGAGCCTCCCGCCGCCCTCCAAGATCTGGACCGAATCCAAAGACCTCATCCTCCACCCCTTCTTCGTCAACGGTCCTCAGGACATCGGCCTCGGCCTGCGCATCGCAACCAGTTTGCAGCGTGTCGCCATCGGCTTCGGTCTTGCCGCCGTTGTCGGCGTTCTCTTGGGAACGCTGGTCGGTCAAAGCGTCTGGGCCATGCGTGGCCTCGACCCAATCTTCCAGATCCTCCGCACCGTTCCCCCGCTCGCCTGGTTGCCCATCTCGCTGGCAGCCTTCCGCGACAGCGCGCCTTCAGCCATCTTCGTGATCTTCATCACCGCGATCTGGCCGATCATCATCAACACCGCCGTCGGCATTCGCAACATCCCGAGCGACTATCGAAACGTGGCCGCCGTCCTGCGCCTGAACCAAGTGGAATTCTTCTGGCGCATCATGTTGCCTTCGACCGCGCCCTACATCTTCACCGGCCTGCGCATCGGCATCGGCCTGTCGTGGCTCGCCATCGTTGCCGCTGAAATGCTGACCGGCGGCGTCGGCATCGGCTTCTTCATCTGGGACGCCTGGAACTCCTCGCGCCTCCCCGACATCGTCGTGGCCCTAGCCTACATCGGCGTCGTCGGCTTCATCCTCGACCGCCTCGTCGCCTTCGTCGGACGCATCGCCACCCGCGGCGCATCAGCAGCATAACCGGAGACGTGAAATGATTGCCCCCCTGGACAGCGTCTCCCACGCGTATCTTCGCCCTCACTCGGCCAACCGTCCGTTCCTCGCCATCGAAAACGTCGACAAGTCGTTCGTTCGCGGCGGCGTGACGTCGGAGGTGTTGCGAAACGCCTCCCTGTCGGTCGAACGCGGCGAGTTCATTTCCATCATCGGCCACTCGGGCTGCGGAAAATCCACGCTCCTCAACCTCGTCGCCGGACTGACCACGGTCACGAGCGGCGCGGTCCTGCTCGAAGACCGGGAAGTGAACTCCCCCGGTCCTGAGCGCGCTGTCGTGTTCCAGAACCACTCGTTGCTGCCCTGGCTCACCGTCTACGACAACGTCAGGCTCGCCGTCGACAAGGTCTCGCGTTCCACCAAGTCCTCGGCCCAACGTCACGCCTGGACGCTCCACAATCTCGAACTCGTCCACATGACCCACGCCAAGGACAAGCGCCCCGGCGAGATCTCGGGCGGCATGAAACAGCGCGTCGGCATCGCCCGCGCGCTTGCCATGGAACCCAAAGTGCTGCTGATGGACGAGCCCTTCGGCGCGCTCGACGCCCTGACGCGCGCTCACCTTCAAGACAGCGTCATGGAAATCCACGCCAACCTCGGCAACACCGCGCTGATGGTCACGCACGATGTCGACGAAGCGGTGCTTCTCTCCGACCGCATCGTCATGATGACCAACGGCCCGGCGGCGACCATCGGCGAAGTTCTCGAAGTCAACCTCCCCCGTCCGCGCAACCGTCTGGAACTGACGGACCACCCCGAATACCTGCGCTGCCGCGCCGCCGTGATGGCCTTCCTTTATGAGCGCCACAAATCCCCTGCGGTGGCGGCTGAATGATCGGCACGACCGGCAAGCAAAAGCTCGTCATCATCGGCAACGGCATGGCGCCGGGTCGCGCCCTCGAACGTCTGTTCGACCAGGACCCCGGCGCCTACGACGTAACGATTTTCAACGCCGAACCGCGCGTCAACTACGACCGAATCATGCTGTCGCCGTTGCTGTCGGGCGAGAAATCCTTCGACGACATCGTCATCCACGGCGACGGCTGGTACATCAAGCACGGCGTGACGCTCTACAAAGGTGCCAAGGTCACGAAGATTGACCGCGACGCCCGCACCGTTACCTCCCAGCACGGGATCACCGCGCACTACGACAAGCTCGTCATTGCGACCGGTTCGATGCCGATGATCATTCCTGTTCCCGGCCACGCCTTGCCCGGCGTTCTCACCTACCGCGACCTCGACGACGTGCAGGCCATGATCCTCGCCGCCCAATCGCGCGGCAAAGCCGTCGTCATCGGCGGCGGCCTCCTCGGTCTCGAAGCTGCCGCAGGCCTCGCCGAACGCGGCATGGACGTTACCGTCATCCACCTTATGCCCACCCTCATGGAACGCCAGCTCGACCCCGCAGCCGGTCTCCTCCTTAAGCAAAACCTTGAAGCACGCGGCATCAAAGTCCTGACCGGCGCGAACACCAAAGCCATCCTCGGCACCACCCGCGTCGAAGGCATCGAACTCGCCGATGGCCAGGTCCTGAAAGCCTCCCTCGTGGTCATGGCCGTCGGCATCCGCCCCAATGCTCACATAGCCAAGGATGCCGGCCTCGCCGTCAATCGCGGCATCCTCGTCGAGCCCACTATGGCCACCAGTGATCCCGCCATCTACGCGCTCGGCGAATGCGCCGAATTCGACGGCCAGGTCTTCGGGCTCGTCGCGCCGCTCTACGAAATGGCCAACGTCCTCGCCGCCCAATTGACCGGCAACGCAGCCGCTCGCTTTTCCCCCTCCGCCACCGCGACCAAACTCAAAGTCACCGGCATCAACCTGTTCTCGGCCGGCGATTTCGCCGAAGAACCCGGCCGCGAAGACATCGTGCTCACCGATCCCGTGGGCGGCGTCTACAAGCGCCTCGTCCTCAAAGACAACCGTCTCATCGGCGCGGTGCTCTACGGCGACACCAGCGACGGCGCCTGGATCTTCGAAAACATCCGCTCCGGTCGCGACATCGCGCCGATTCGCGGCACCCTCATCTTCGGCCCCAGCTTCAACCTGCCCGAAGAAAGCGACGGCGAACCGCTAGCCGCCGCGCCCGAGGCAACCACCGAAGATGCGCTGAGGGCCGCATGACGCCAACAGCCCCGGTCGCTGCAAAACCCGTCCGTACCACCTGCCCCTACTGCGGGGTCGGCTGCGGCGTGCTTGCAACCCCACGCCCCGACGGCACCGCTGAAATCAAGGGCGACCCGGCCCACCCCGCAAATTTCGGCCGCCTCTGCTCGAAAGGCTCAGCCCTCGGCGAAACCCTCTCTTTCGACGACCGCTTGCTCCACCCCACCGTCAACGGTAAGCGCACCAACTGGGACGACGCACTCACCCTGGTCGCTCGGAAATTTGCTGAAACCGTCGCCGCCCACGGTCCCGATAGCGTCGCCATTTACGGCTCCGGCCAGCTTCTGACCGAGGACTACTACGTCGCCAACAAGCTCATGAAGGGCTTCATCGGCACGGCGAACATGGACACCAATTCGCGCCTGTGTATGGCATCCTCCGTCGCAGGCCACGTCCGCGCGTTCGGCTCCGACACCGTGCCCGGCAATTACGAAGACCTGGAGCACGCCGATCTTGTCGTGCTCGTTGGCTCAAACCTGGCCTGGTGCCACCCCGTCCTGTTCCAGCGTCTCGAAGCCGCCCGTCAAAAACGCGGCACCAAAATCATCGTCATCGACCCGCGCCGCACAGCTACCTGCGAAATCGCCGATACCCACTTGGCGCTAGCCCCCGGCACCGACGTCGCCCTCTTCAACGGCCTCCTCGCTCACCTAGCCGATGCCGGCCGCTTCAACCATGCCTACATCACCGGTCACACCACCGGCCTCGATGCGGCGCTCGAAATCGCCCGTGCGATGCCGTTCGCCGAGATCGCGGCCATCACCGGCCTCACCCCAGCCAGCCTCACCGCCTTCTACGAAACTTTCGCCGCCACCGAGCGCGTCGTCACCGTCTACAGTCAGGGCGTCAACCAATCGAGCGCGGGCACCGACAAGGTCAACGCCATCATCAACTGCCACCTTGCCACCGGCCGCATCGGCCGCGAAGGCATGGGCCCTTTCTCTGTCACCGGTCAGCCTAACGCCATGGGTGGCCGCGAAGTCGGCGGCCTCGCCAACATGCTCGCCGCCCATATGTCGCTGGACGATCCCAACCACCGCCGCATCGTCGCCGATGTCTGGAAGGCGTCAAACCTCGCCACCAAGCCGGGCCTCAAAGCCACCGATATGTTCGCAGCGCTCGCCGATGGCCGCATCAAAGCCATCTGGATCATCTCGACAAATCCCGCCGACAGTCTCCCCGAAGCCGGCGCTGTCGTCGCGGCCCTCAAAGCCTGCCCCTTTGTTGTTGTCTCGGACGCTATTGCCAGGACCGATACGACCGCCCTCGCCCACGTCCTCCTCCCCGCCGCCGCCTGGGGCGAAAAAAACGGGACAGTAACAAATTCCGAGCGCCGCATATCCCGCCAGCGTCCATTTATGGCAGCCCCCGGCGAGGCCAAACCCGACTGGTGGATCATAGCCGAAGTCGCCAAACGCATGGGCTTCGCGCAAGCCTTCTCCTACGACGGCCCCGCTGCGATCTTCGCCGAACACGCCCGCCTCTCCAGCGCCGGCAACCACGGCACCCGTGACTTCGACATCGGCGCCTACGGCGGTCTGCCAGCCTTCGCCTATGACGCGCTCGAACCCTTCCAATGGCCCCAGCCCAGAGGCCAAGGCCCCCGCGAAACTCGCTTCTTCGCCAAGGGCAACTACTACACACCCGGCGGCAAGGCCCGGGCGATCGCCACACCCTACCGCGCCCCCGCCTCTGGCATCACCGCAGCCTTCCCGCTCGCCTTGAACACCGGCCGTATCCGCGACCAGTGGCA
>JANLYB010000289.1:0-43750 GCA_031365425.1 Hyphomicrobiaceae bacterium | reverse complement strand
GGCGTCCCCGGACGGCATTGCGAGCAGAGCGAGCGATGCCGATCCGGGGTCTTTGACCTGCATGAGAGTGGTAACGATCCCGGATCTGCGTGCGCAAAAGGGCGCACTTGTCCGGGAAATCAACGGGAGGGAAAATCTGTGTCCCGGCAAGCCATCCGTCCTGGAATTTCGTGCCAATACAATGTCGTCCGCGCCAGGGAAAAACGGGACCCGGACAGTATTGGGACAAGCCCGAGGATGACAAAATTTGAGGCTGTGCCCCGATCGAAACCGGCCGCCTACTTTGTGGTGGTCGTGGTGCCGGCATTGAGGATGTTGGTGTAAATCTGGAACGGCGTGAGGAGGGTTGAAATCGTATTAGCAACTTCGCGCGTGTCGGTGATGGCGCTGTCATAACAGGCGATCGCATCGTCGGGCATCAAATATGGGTTGATGGTGTCGCGGTCAGGACTGAGGACGAGCTCCTCGACCGACCGCTGGATGACTTCCGTTTCTTTGGTCTTCGGGTTGCGCGTGATGAGGATGGCGTAGCGGCCGGCGTTGCTGGCCAGCGATCCACCGACGCAGTTTGCCGCAACGGCACCTGCGAGCAAGCGCGTTCCGTAAGGCACGCCAGAGCTGTCCTTCGTGATGGCTGAGTTGGCGTTGCTGTTGGCGGGCGTCGTCAGGTTGGACACGAAAATGCGGATGCCGCCGAGGGTGATTTGCGAGGGGCGCACTAGGGCCGATTGGAAGCAGGCGGATTCACCGACATGGATGTGGTCGCCGTCGAGCAGGGGGACGTCGTCGACGGGTTCGCCGGTGATCGCGCCGGCCCAATTCAACGTGTAGGACTTGCCGCCGCGCATCAGGCGAATGTTGGCCAAGTCGGCATCCGGGCGGACGCCATTGGCCGCGCGGAGCGCTGCTCCGACGAAGCGGTCGAGCGGGCTGTCACCGGTCTTAGTCAGGGCCTTGGTGTCAATGATCGCCGTTGGATGGTCGGCATTGATGGTAAAGCGGCCGCGCAGGAAGACGGCGCCGGACACCGTGACGTTGATGGGCGCATACTGCACGGGACGGACAGCGATTTTGAAGCCCTGCGCCTCGAATAACTTGGCTTTGATGAGCGCGCGTTCGATGTCTTTGGTGAGCTGGTCGTTGGTGACGCCGCGCACGGGGATTTCGCCTGCGAACGGCAGGATTACGCGGCCATCGGCGTTGACGACGAAGTCGCCGGAAAATTCGGGTGCGCCGGGAACCTGGACGTTGAAGCGGTCGCCGGATGAGTAGCGCATCGTCAACTGGCGATGGTTGAGCGAGTTGGTGCGGCCGCGAGGACCGGGATCGATATAGTCGGAGGTGCCAGCAGGCGGGCAGCTTTGCTTAAAAAACGATAAGTCGTCCTTCAACGACGCACCGAATGGACCGTTAGCCACACGCTGACGTTGAGCAGCAACATCCCGCTCCCCGGGCTGACTGCGCTCCTTGTCATAGAGGAACGGATTATTGTTTGCTGGCCGATGACTTTGCGCGCACGCTCCCGCAAGGCTCGCAACTGCGAGCCCGGCAATCAAGAGTAAGCGACTGAAATTCATCGATCCTTTGCCAACCTTTGAATACTCCTGAAAACCTGATGCGTGCGGATGAGTATCGGATTCTCCGCCTTCGGCGATCACTTTGTTCGCGGACCAAGTCTACCGTCCACAGCGGCAATACAGTTTTATTCTCCAAGCAATCTACCGATATTTCATTCAGACTCTAGACAATCCGCTTACAGATTTTACTGCTGTTCATCAAAATGATTCGCCGCAACTACCGGTGGCGTGGGCAGTTGCAGGCACTTGGGTAGGACGACCGCACCCATAAGCAACACGTCCGGCGGAAATTTGGGCGCAACCTGCGGCCTTTGTGCAGGGAGCGAGACACCGTTGCCTTGACGTCACAGCGGTTGATGCAAGCTGCGCACGCACGCTGGCGAACGTAGCGTCGGGTTCGAAATCCGGGCATAACCGCAGTGCAACAAACAACGCACCGCCGCCAGCAGCGCGAACGCGGAGCGTGGTTTGGCTTTTCAATACCCGACGGGTGATCCTGCGGTATACCCGCCTGGAATGAAGGAGACTACTTGATGCGTGATCGTTCGTCTTTGAGCAGTGCCGCTCTGGCCGCTTTCTTTGCCGTCTCGGCCTGTGGCATCGCGGCATTGCCGCCTGTAGCGGCCGCGCAAAGCCTGATCTTTGATTGGGATGGTGAAAAGACCGCTGACAGCGGCAAGACGCACATCAAGTTCAGTGGCGGAGGGAAGCCAGGCGATATCATCGTCAGCTTTGCCGATCGCAAGCTGTATTTCTTCACTGCTCCGGGTGAAGCCGACGTTTATCCTGTCGCGACGCCGCGCGATCAGAGCCGCTGGGAAGGCGTCACGAGCGTTTCGCAGAAGCGGGAAAATCCGTCGTGGACACCGACCGCCCACATGCTGTCGGAAAATCCCAAGCTGCCGCGTTGGGTCCCGGGCGGGCATCCGATGAACCCGCTCGGTATTCGCGCGCTATATCTGGGCGCCAGCGACTATCGCATTCATGGCACCGACGCGCCTTGGACGATTGGCACGCCCGTGTCCAAAGGCTGCGTGCGCATGTTCAACAAGGACGTGGTCGATTTGTATCCGCGCGTGAAGGTCGGGACCAAGGTCACCGTCACTTGGCAGAAGTTTGACGGCAAGACGATGTCGATTGCGGAAACCAAGGGCATCACGGAATTGCCGGCCAATGCGCCGCTGCCAGCAGATGGCAAAGCAGCAAAGCCGACTCTGGCTTCTGTTTCGGGTAACGAAGCGATTGCCTCTCCGAAATCAAAGTGGCGCAAGCCGGCTGCGGACGATGCAGAGGACGCGACGCTGCCGATGGCTGAAAAGCCGAAAGTTACCGCTGAGAAGACCGCTTCCGACGACGAGGGCGTCGTGAAAAAGCGCAAGTGGTCGAAAGCAAAGCCAGTTGATGGCGAAGAGGCCGGCAACGACGTGAAGGTCGTCAGCAAGAGCGAAGCCAAAACCGAGGGTAAGGCCGACGCCAAGCCGGAAGCCAAGGGCGACGTGGCTAAGACCGAAGCCAAAGCCGAGCCGGTGAAGGCCTCCGCGGAGGCCGATGTTACGCCTGAACCCAAGCGCGAGAAGCGTGTTCGCACGGCTTCGCACACCAAGTCTCAGGTCAAGTCTGATGCGGGCGTTGAAACCGGTTCGCTGCCGAAGAAGCCGGACGATGGTTCGTCGCTTGGCGTTGCCGAAAAGGCCCTTGCTGCTGCCGAACGGGCTGCTGCGGCTGCTGAACGTGCTGCCGCGGCTGCCGAACGCGCTGTTGCGGCGTCCCAAGCGAAGCCCGCTACTGAGACCCCTGCTGCTACGCCCGTCGTTGCAGCACCCGCTCCGGCACCTTGAGTGGACGAACCACTCCCGAGAATAAAAGCGGCGCTCGAAAGGGCGCCGCTTTTGTTTTTGGAGATAATGGTGCTTCGTAGGTCGGGTTGAACTCTTGTGAAACCCGACAACCTTCCAAGGCCCAAGCGTTGGGTTTTGCAAAAGGGCTCAACCCAACCTACGAAGCGGCGCTCAAGGGTTTGGGGTGATGCGGAGGAGGAACCCGTTGGGTTCGTCGGTGAGGGCGTAGATGGCATTGTCAGGGCCCATACGGACGTCGCGGATGCGCCAGCCTTTATCCTTTAGAAGGGATTCCTGGGCGACGACTTGGCCGTCGCGCATCACGAGGCGGGCGATCTGCATGCCTGCGAGGCCTCCGGCGAAGATATTGTTTTTCCAAGGGGAATGGGTGCCGGTGTAGAAGGCTAAGCCGCTCGTCGCAATCGAGGGGTCCCAGTAGTAGACGGGCTGCTCCATGCCGTCTTTGTGGGTCCCGATGCCAATCTTAGATCCGGTGTAGTCGCGGCCATAAGTGATGATGGGCCAGCCGTAGTTTTTACCGGCTTGCGGGTGGTTTAGTTCATCGCCACCCATGGCGCCGTGCTCAGTGGTCCAGAGGTTGCCGGTGAAGGGATCGAGGGCTGCGCCTTGGGCGTTGCGGTGGCCGACCGACCAGACTTCGGGGGCCCAACCAGGGAGCTTGGGATTACCTGCGAAGGGCGTGCCGCCGGGCATGATGCGGACGATTTTGCCGAGGTGATTGCCTGGGTTCTGGGCTTGGTCGCGCTGCGAATAGCGCTCGCCCAGGGTGACGAACAGCGAACCGTCCGGGTTGATGACGATGCGCGATCCGAAGTGGTAGTTGCTTGCGACGGCGGGTTGCTGGCGGAAGATGACTTGACCGTCCTGGAGGCTGCCACCTTCGGCGGTGAAGACCAATTTGGCGCGCATGACGGACGTGCCGTTTTTCATGGCGTCGCGGGGTTCGGAATAGGAGAGGTAGAGTAAACCCGTTATCGCGAAATCGGGGCTCAAGGCGATGTCGAGCAGGCCGCCCTGGTCGCGGGCCACGACCTTGGGAACGCCGATGATGGGAGCGGAGAGTTTGCCGTCGGGGCCGACGATGCGAAGGCGCCCGGGGCGTTCGGTCACGAGCTTGCGGCCATCGGGCAGGAACTGGACGGCCCACGGGTGTTCAAGCCCTTTGGCGACGATTTCGACTGTGTATTTGCTCGGTTGATCCGCTGGGGCGTTGGTGATTTCGGCGCGGGCGAACGGGGGCGATACGGCCATCAGTAGGGCTCCTAGAAGTGCCAGCCGGGACGGGGTCATTGCGTCTCTCCAAAGGCTGGTGGCGGCGGGCTTCTAAGCCACGGGTGATTTGGGCCAGCGGCGGCGATACGTTGAACGATGGCTACTGGGGTGCCTGGGGGACTAGATAGTGTCACGTGTTCATAAGCGACAGGGGTGAGGCGGCCGCGTACGGCTTCGAGGAGTTCGCCGGGGCGGAGGAGGAAATTTGGGTTAGAGGGTCTGCCGAAGCGTTCGTTGCCTTGCGCGAACGTTTCATAGAGCAGGAGGCCGTCGGGGGCGACGGCGGCAATGATGGCGGGCAGGATGGGGCGATGGAGGTAGTTGGTGACGATGACCGCGTTGAAGGTTTGGCCGGGAAGCGGCCAGGGCGAGCCGTCTTCGAGGTCGGCTTGGAGGAGGGTTATGTCCGGAATGTTGGCAAGATCGGCGACGCGGAAGAGGTCGCGGTCGAGGGCGGTGACGGAGTAGCCGAGGCCGTGGGCCAAGCGGGCGTGACGGCCGGAGCCGGTTGCGACGTCTAGGGCGGTTACGCAGGGCTGGGCTAGCGGAAGGTGGCGGACGATCCAGGGCGAGGGGCGGCTTGGATGGGGATGAGTGGTCATGGTACCGGGACTTTCAGCGGCAAACATATTTGGCGCGCTCAAGCCCCCTCATCCGCCCTTCATCGCTGGCGATGCGGTGCATCGACGGGCACCTTCTCCCCAGGGGGAGAAGAAAAGTGGAGCGAGGTACTTGCAGGGCGCCTGCTAGGTGCAGGGGAGACTGGCGAAGGGAAGGCTAGCGGAGGCGCGACCCGGTAGTCATTGTGATTTGAGCAGCGTGTGCCATATAAGCGGGCCATGAACGCGAACGCACTCCCTTTTGCCAAAATGAACGGGCTCGGCAACGAGATCCTGGTTATGGACCTGCGTCAATCGCCGCAGGCGCTGACTGCGGACGAAGTGAGCGCGATTGCGCGGCTGCCGCGGATGCAGTTCGACCAGTTGATGGCGCTGCACAAGCCGAAAACTTCGGGCACGGCGGCGTTCGTGCGAATTTACAATAGTGACGGGTCGGAAAGCGGGGCGTGCGGGAACGGGATGCGCTGCATCGCGTGGGCCGAGCGGGAGCTGACCGGCAAGGCCGCGATGGTATTTGAGACAGCTCGGGGTTTGTTGCGCGCGAATGCGCCCGACATCGCGACGATCAGCGTCGATATGGGATCGCCCCGGTTTGCGTGGGCCGACATACCGCTCGCCGAGCCGTTTGCTGACACGCGGCACATCGAGTTGCAGATTGGTCCAATCGACAAGCCGGTGCTGCATTCGCCTTCGGTCGTGAATGTCGGCAATCCTCACGCGATTTTCTGGGTCGATGACGTGCAGGCGTATGATCTGGGGCGGCTCGGGCCAATGCTTGAGAACCACCCGATTTTTCCCGAGCGGGCGAATATTTCGCTCGCTCAAGTGACGTCGCGGCAGTCGATTACACTGCGGACGTGGGAACGTGGCGCGGGTTTGACGCGGGCTTGCGGGTCGGCTGCGTGTGCGGCGGCGGTGTGCGGAGCGCGGATCAAGCTGACGGATCGCACGGTTGTGGTGACGGTCCCGGGCGGTAATCTCAGAATTGAGTGGACCGCCGACGACCGGATCGTCATGACGGGACCTGCGGAGAAAGAATTTGCGGGCGGGATCGACCTTGCCACGCTGACCGTTGAGACGGTGTAGAATGAACGATCCAGTGGTTTTAGATGCGGCTGCGCCAGAGCCGACGATCATCACGCTCGGGTGCCGGTTGAATGCTTACGAGTCCGAGGTGATGAAGGCGCATGCCATCGCCGCCGGGCTTGATAATACCGTGATTGTCAACACGTGCGCGGTGACAGCCGAGGCAGTGCGGCAGGCGACGCAGACGATCCGGCAACTGCGGCGCGAGCGTCCGACCGCGCGCATAATTGTGACGGGGTGCGCGGCACAGATCGAGCCGGAACGGTTTGCCGACCTTGCCGAGGTCGATCATGTGATTGGCAACGCGGAAAAGATGCAGGCGGAGACGTTTGCCGGGTTCGCGAACGGTTTTTCCATCGACGATACCGAGCGGGTACAGGTCAACGACATCATGAGCGTGCGGGAAACCGCGGCTCATATGATCGACGGGTTTGGGACGCGGACGCGGGCTTACGTTCAGGTGCAGAACGGGTGCGATCACCGCTGCACTTTCTGCATCATCCCGTATGGGCGTGGGCCGTCGCGGTCGGTGCCCGCGGGCGAGACGATTGCGCAGGTGCGCCGTCTAGTCGAGGCCGGGTACAAGGAGATCGTGCTGACGGGCGTCGATATGACGTCGTATGGGCACGATCTGCCGGGTTCCCCGACGCTGGGGCGGCTGGTGGGCCAAGTTTTGAAGCATGTGCCGGAGCTGCCGCGGTTGCGGCTGTCATCGATCGACCAGGTCGAGGCAGATGGCGAATTGATGCGCGCGATTGCAGAGGAGCCGCGGCTGATGCCCCATTTGCATCTGTCGCTGCAAGCTGGCGACGATATGATCTTGAAGCGCATGAAGCGGCGGCATTTGCGGGCGGATGCGATCACGTTTTGCGACCAAGCAAGGCGGTTGCGGCCTGGGATCGTGTTTGGGGCGGATCTGATCGCCGGATTTCCGACCGAGACCGATGAGATGTTTAGCCGGTCGCTCGATATCGTGGACGAGTGCGGGTTGACGTATCTGCATGTGTTTCCGTTTTCACCGCGCAAGGGGACGCCGGCTGCGCGGATGCCTCAGCTTGCCAAGGTCGAGGTCAAGGCGCGGGCGGCGCGATTGCGGGCAAAGGGCGATGCGGCGCTCGACGCCTATTTGGCAGGGCAGGCCGGAGTTCGCACGACGGTGCTCGTTGAACGGGACGGGATGGGGCGCACGCCAGAGTTTGCCGAGATGGTTTTTGCGGCGTGCGGTGCGGAGCAGGGCGCGCTGGTTGACGGCAAAGTGACTGGGGTGACGGATCAGCGTCAGCTCGCGGGGGTGTTATTGTGAGCGACAAAGACGTCAAAATGCCTGGGCTGTTCGGGCGGTTGTTTGGCCGAAAGGAAGAGGCAAAGCCGGATGCTGGGCCGGTCGTGGAGGCTGCTGCCGAGCGGCCGGAAACCGGGGTTTCTGCCGAAGCCGACGAGATTGCCAGCACCGCGCCTGAAGCGGTCGAGACAATTGTGCCGGTCACGGAGCCTGAGCCGGCCGCTACCGTTGTGCCCGCAGTAGTTGAGCCGCCGGTCAAGAAGAGTTGGCTGTCGCGGCTGACGGCGGGGCTTGCCAAGACCTCGACGAAACTGTCGGACGGCATTACCGGCATCTTCACTAAGCGGAAGCTTGATGCGGACACGATCGAGGACCTGGAAGATCTGCTGATCCAGGCCGATCTCGGGTTGCCGACGACGAAACGAATCACGGACGCGATTTCCAAAGGGCGGTTCGAGAAGGGAATCGAGGCCGACGATGTGCGGCGGATTCTGGCGACCGAGGTAGCGCGCGTGCTGCAGCCGGTGGCGCGGCCGCTGGTCATCGATCCAACCAAGAAGCCCCATGTGGTGCTGGTCGTTGGGGTCAACGGGTCGGGCAAGACGACGACCATCGGCAAGCTGGGGGCGCAGTTCCGCCACGAAGGCCGCACCGTGATGATGGCGGCTGGCGATACATTCCGGGCAGCAGCCATCGACCAGCTCAAGGTTTGGGGCGAGCGGACCGGCATTGCGGTCATCGCACGCGAAGTCGGGTCGGACAGCTCCGGGCTCGCGTATGACGCATTGAAGCAGGCGACCGAGGAACGCGCCGATATTCTGTTGATGGATACGGCGGGGCGGTTGCAGAACAAGCAGGCGCTCATGGACGAGCTTGAAAAAGTTATCCGCGTCATTCGAAAGATTGACGATACTGCTCCCCACGACGTCATTCTCGTACTTGACGCAACTACGGGGCAAAACGCACTAAACCAAGTGGAAGTGTTTTCACAGCGGGCTGGAGTGACGGGCCTAGTGATGACAAAACTCGATGGCACAGCCCGGGGCGGTATACTTGTTGCCATTGCCGCCAAATATGCTTTGCCCGTATACGCAATCGGTGTTGGAGAGGGCGTCGACGATCTTGCGCCGTTCGATCCCGATGAATTCTCCCGCACGATCGCCCATATTTAGCCGTGCCGCCGGTGCGCCCGGCGCGTCCAGTTGCTAATTCTGAAAGGTTCGATAGCGCCCATGGTGCCGAAAAAGCGATGGTTTCCGTTTACGGCGGAGCAGACGGTCAACATCCTGAGCGAATTCGGCCCCCTGATGACGATGTTCATCGTCAACGCAATTGCGGGGATCACCGCCGGGACTTGGGCGCTCATCATTTCGACGGCCGTCGCCATGCTGGTGATGCGCATGGTGATCGGGCGCCTGCCGATTTTTCCGATTATTGCGTCGAGCGTCACCATCGTGTTCGGGTCGCTGACGATCATGACTGGGGACCCGATTTGGGTGAAGATCAAGGTCTCGATCTTCAATGCTATGTTTGCAGGCTTTCTGTTTGGAGGGCTTTGGGCAACCAGCAAGATCATGGGCCGCATTTCCTGGTTGTCGGTCGCGGGTTTGACGGCTGCAGTGCTGCTGTTTCAGATCCCCTATGTGGATCTCAAAGCCGGGTTGCCAGCGGTTGGAAGCGAAGCCAATCCGCTCTCGACCAACTTGGTTTGCCTTTCGACTCTACTCATTGGATTCCTACTCGGCGGGTTTGTCTTTAAGCAGAACTTCTTTGGCTATGTTTTTGAAAAGACATTCCATTTCACCCATGAGGGCTGGGACCGGTTTACCTACAGCTTCGCTTGGTTTTTCGTGTTGACCGCCGTACTGAACGAAGCCGTCCGGCAGATTTTCGTCGATACGCGCATGTACAATGTTCTGGGTCATGCCATGAACGGCACGAGTGTGTGGATTCTCTTCAAAGTTGCGTTCATTATGCCTCTGTCGGGGTTATATGCTTGGTTCCTAACCCGGCTCATGCAGAAATATCGAATTGATGACCCTAACGAAGCAAAGAATTTACCGTTGCCGCCGGCACGCGAACACGTCCGGTAATTTTGGTTTGAGGTGGAGTTTGCACTCATGACAGAGTCGACGGAGATAAAATCATCCGGTCATGCCGACGAGACGCAGCACCAGCTTTTAAGGCTGCTGTTGGAGCTTGGGCCTCTGGTCGTGTTTTTTGTCATGAACTCGCAGGCTGGTATTTATTGGGGCACCGGCTCATTCGTCGTGGCGACGATTATTGCATTGCTCACGTCGAAAATGATGCATGGCCGTATTCCGACTATGCCACTCGTGTCTGGATTTTTCGTTGTGGTTTTTGGCGGACTCACGCTCTGGTTGCATGACGATTTGTTTATCAAAATGAAGCCGACTATTGTCAACTCGTTGTTTGCCATCGCGCTTTTTGGCGGACTGGCTTTCGGAAAATCGTGGCTCAAGTATCTATTCGGCGAAGCATTCCGGCTGACTGAAGAAGGCTGGCGCGTTCTGACTTTCCGGTGGGCGTGCTTTTTCGTTATACTAGCCATCCTGAACGAACTCGTCTGGCGCAATTCCACGACCGAGTTTTGGATCAGCTTCAAGCTGTTCGGCATCATGCCCCTCACCATGTTGTTTGCGATTGCGCAAATTGGACTCTTGAAAAAGCACGAAGCTTCTGTCAATTGAACGCTGTGCGGAATCAATGTAGTTAATGCATGCTGACCAGTTCGGGTGGCGTTCTATCATTTTTGGTTCGACAAGACGTGTGCGCCATTTTGGTTCAAACGTCCGTTTTTCCTCAAACAAACCCGCGTCCACGCCTGGACAATTTGGAAATATTGTATACCTTCACTCAACCTCTTCCAAATTTGGCTAAGAGTTATATAAATTCATAGAAAATCAGTGTAACGGTCGGCACAGATCGAACACTTTGGTGGCAACCATTTGGAACTTTCGGAACATGGCACGAGATACGTTTTCACTCCGGCTAGAACTTTCGCCGATTCACCTGCTTCATCGAGCGGGCCAATGTGCTGGAGACGTATTTCAAGCCGAGATGTCGCTTGGCGATTTGACGCCGCGGCAATACGCAATTCTATTGACCGTCGCGCAGAACGAAGGCTTGAGCCAAACTCACCTTGTTGAAAAAACGGGGATCGACCGTTCTACGCTCGCCGATATTGTCCGGCGTTTGCTGAAGAAGGGCTTGCTGCAGCGCCGCCGGACTAAAGATGATGCGCGCGCTTACGCCGTAAAGTTGACGGAAGAAGGCTTTCGCATTCTCAAGTCGGCTGAACCCATGGCAAAGAAAGTTGACGACCGCATTCTGGCGGCGCTTCCCAATCAACAGCGCGAGCGGTTTGTTCAGGATCTCAACACGATCGTCAAAGCGCTCGGCACCGCTGCGGCGGACGAGCAGCCCGTCAAGGTCAAGGGCTGACCTCACGGATCCAGCCTTTCTGAATAGCAAAAGGCGGCGGAATTAAATTCCGCCGCCTTTTGTGTGCCGATTTTTTGACGGTGCCGGTCAGGCGGCTTTTTTCAATAAATTCAACCCGATCATCGTTTCGGCGATCTGCACTGCGTTGAGTGCTGCGCCCTTCAGCAGGTTGTCGGACACGCACCACAGCACTAGGCCGTTTTCAACTGTGTTGTCTTCGCGGATGCGGCTCACGTAGGTGGCGTACTCGCCGGCCGCTTCAACGGGGGTGATATAACCGCCCGGCTCGCGCTTATCTACGACCATCACGCCCGGTGCATTGCGGAGGATTTCGCGCGCTTCATCGGCCGAGATCGGACGCTCGAATTCGAGGTTGATTGATTCGGAGTGACCCACGAACACGGGAACGCGCACGCAGGTCGCGGTTACCTTGATCTTTGAGTCGAGGATTTTCTTGGTCTCGACCAGCATCTTCCACTCTTCCTTCGTGTAGCCGTCTTCCATGAAGACGTCGATCTGAGGGATGCAGTTGAAGGCGATTTCCTTCGGGAATTTCTTGGACGTCACCTCCTGGCCAGGGACGTATTTGCCCTTGGTCTGGTGCCACAGTTCGTCCATCGCTTCTTTGCCCGCGCCCGACACAGATTGATAAGTCGAGACGACGACGCGCTTGATCTTGGCCGCATCGTGGAGCGGCTTTAGGACCACAACCATCTGGGCGGTGGAGCAGTTCGGGTTGGCGATAATGCCCTTTTTGGTCCAGCCGCGGACGGCCTCCGGGTTCACTTCCGGCACGACAAGAGGAACGTCCAAGTCGTTGCGCCAATAGGAGGAATTGTCGATCACGACGCAGCCCTTTTCGGCGATGCGCGGCGACCATTCCTTCGACACCGTCGAGCCGGCAGACATCAGGCAGATATCGACCTTGCCGAAATCGAACTGCTCGAGATCCTGGCAACGCAATGTGCGGTCGCCATATGACACTTCAACGCCCTGCGACCGGCGCGAGGCGATAGCAAACACTTCATCGGCTGGAAATTTCCGATCGACGAGCACGTTCATCATTTCGCGGCCGACGTTTCCTGTCGCGCCGACCACCGCCACCCGATAACCCATTATTGCAATTCCCTTTTATCCACGGCCAAAGCCACCGGCGCAGATATTCCTGCGGGTGACCTGGGTCCAGACTTCCTTGCGGATGCTTGCGCATCCAGCGTGAGCGTTGCCATACGCCCGAACGCTTGTCATTTCAAGCGTACGCCATGCCACCGCAGGGGAGCTGTGTTCTGGCGGAGCGCCATATTGCTGGAATATCTTTGGACGATATTGCCTGCCGTCGCTAAATTCCTCCGACCGCAAATCAGCACTGGGTACAATTTCTATGATCGACACGCGCGAACAGCTGAGCCCGCTATCCGTCGCACTGCATTGGCTCATCGGACTGGCGATGATCGGCATGGTGATTTTCGGGCTGGTGCTCGAAGATATGCCGAAGGGAGACACAAAGTCCGCTCTGATCGCGCTTCATATGTCGATCGGCGTGCTCGTGCTGGTTTTTGCGGCTTGGCGCTTGGTCCGGCGCATGCGGCTGGGGCTGCCCGAACACGTCGGGATCTATAGGGCCTGGGAACTAGGCCTCGCCAAGGTCATCCATTATTTCCTGTTGTTTGCGACGATTGCGTTGCCGATTTCCGGGATCGTTATGACCGTTGGCCGCGCGAGACCGGTTGACGTCTTCGGGATGCCGCTTATTCCCAAACTGCTTGCTGAAAAGAATGTGCTGCTCGCGAACGCAGGCGGGGCAACGCACGCCATCCTCGGCAAGCTGATCCTGCTCGCCATCGCGTTCCATATTGCGGGCGCATTGAAGCACCATATCATGGACCGCGACGTCACGTTGCGGCGCATGCTCGGCGCCCGCATCGAGCCCAATAAGCACGTTTGAACAGGACTGCCATGAACCGAACCGCCGCTCTCGCCGCCCTGCTTTCGATGACCCAAACTGCCACGGCAATCGAGGCGTGGATGGATGAGACATCCATGCGGGCGGCATTTGGGGGCAAGACGATCCAGGGCCACTATGCGAGCGGGAAGGCCTTTACGGAAATCTATCTTGCGGACGGCGGGATCGAATACCGCGAAAAGGGGATCGAATACCGTGGTCACTGGTCCCTGCAGGCCGGCAGCTTTTGCACGATCTATCACAGCGATCCGACGGGTGGCTGCTATCAGGTTCGTCAGGTCAGCGACAATTGCTATGAGTTCTATTTCGTGACGCGAACCGAGGCGGAAGCGGCGGAGAAGGATCTTGGCCGGCCTGCGTGGACGGCGCGGGCGGCAGTGTCCGACCGGGACGCGACGTGCTCGGATAAGCCCAGCGTTTGAGAGACGGAAGTGAAGACCAGGGGACGCGTTCCCTGGACCCCGTGACTTTGTAGGTTGGGTTGAGCCATCTTGCGAAACCCAACTCTTGGATCATGCGAAGTTGTCGGGTTTCGCGAGTACTCAACCCGACCTACGTGTGACGTCGGGCCGCCTTAAGCGATCAGCTTTGTGAGTTCAGCTTCGATTGCTTTTCCCATTTCGGTGGTACCGACCTTGGTCATCTTGGGCTGCATGATGTCGCCGGTGCGCAGGCCCTTGGCGAGCGTTGCTGCGATGGCGGCGTCGATATGGTCGGCGAGTTTCGTCAGGTTGAGCGAATAGCGCAGGGCCATTGCGAAGCTGGCGATTGTGGCAATCGGGTTGGCCAACCCTTTGCCGGCGATGTCGGGAGCCGAGCCGTGGACCGGCTCATACAGCGATTTGCGCTTACCGGTCTTGGCGTCGGGGGCACCGAGCGAGGCGGACGGCAACATACCGAGCGAGCCGGTCATCATGGCGGCTTCGTCGGACAGGATGTCGCCGAACAGGTTGTCGGTGACGATCACGTCGAACTGCTTGGGGTTGCGGATCAACTGCATGGCGCAGTTGTCGGCCAGGATGTTGTGGAGTTCGATGTCGGGCGCGTAGGCCTTGTGGGTCGCCGCCGTCACGTCGCGCCAGAGCACGCCCGAACGCATGACATTCCACTTGGCGGCCATATGGACTTTTTTGCCGCGCAGGCGTGCGAGATCGAAGGCCATACGAACGATGCGGTCGACTTCGTAGGTCGTGTAGACGGTGGTATCGACGGCGCGCTTCTGGCCATCTTCGAGGGTCACCATTTCCTTTGGCGAGCCGAAGTAGGTGCCGCCGGTCAGCTCGCGCAAAATCAGAATGTCGAGGCCTTCGACGATTTCGCGCTTCAGCGAGGAGGCGTCGGCCAGGGCTGGATAGCAGATGGCCGGGCGAAGGTTTGCGAACAGGTCCAAGTCTTTGCGCAGGCGCAGGAGGCCGGCTTCGGGGCGAATGTCGTAGGGGACGTTGTCCCACTGGGGGCCGCCGACCGCGCCGAAGATCACGGCGTCGGCCTTGTCAGCCTTGGCCATGGCAGCATCGGTAATAGGTGTGCCGTGCTTGTCGATGGCCGCGCCGCCGACCAGATCGGACGACGTTTCGAAGGTGTCTTTGCCCTTCTTGTTCAGAAGCGCGACGATGCGCTCGACTTCCGCCATGGTTTCGACGCCGATGCCGTCGCCCGGCAACAGAAGGAGTTTATGGGTGGCCATGATTCAAAGTCCGGGTTGGATGGTGATTGGAAGCCGGTACGTCTAAAGGGTGATGCGGTTTCCTGCAACTTTTCTGGACTCAAATACTCTGGCCGAAAATGGCCAGAGTATTTGAGTCCGGCGCTCTACTGATGAGGAGGGTGAACATTGCCTCGGGCGGGCGTTTAAAAAAAATGCGCTGGCCGAGAATAAATCACCCTGCGGCGCGTTGTTTGATCAGCTACGTCACAGCGCAACGATGAAGCCCCTGTTGCAGTGACGTAAAACGTCTCGAAGTGGCGGCGTATCGCAATTGAGACGACACTGGTGGGTCGAGCCTTGACGAGGGGCTCGGCTCACCTTTTTGCGTTTTGGTGAGCGGGGCGTTGCTTGGAGACGGGACGTTGCCGCCTGGATTGGAGAGGTCAGCGGGCATCTTCGATTTTGGGGCTGGCGCTGCCGTGGAGCAGGTTGCGGCGTTCCATCGAAATGCCTTCGGTACTCAGACGGTAGACGATGGGCGCGGCGGTTGCCAATTCGCGCTGAAGGATTTCTTCACCCGTCAGGCATTCGAGCCGCATGATAAGCGCGCGCAACGAGTTGCCGTGCGCCGTTACGATGACGTTCTTGCCGGCTTTGAGAAGCGGCCAAATGTTGGCGTCGTAATAGGGAAGCACGCGGTCCGCGGTGTCTTTGAGGCTTTCGCCACCTGGTGGGGGAATGTCATAGGAGCGGCGCCAGAGCATAATCTGCTCGTCTCCCCACTTCCGGCGGGCTTCATCCTTGTTGAGGCCGGACAGGTCGCCATAATCGCGCTCGTTGAGTTTCACATCGCACGTGATGGGAACGTTTGGCTGATCGATTTCGGACAGGATGATATCGAGGGTATTCTGGGCGCGCTTCAGACCGCTGGTGAAGGCCGCGTCGAATTTTACGCCCTGCGTTTTGATGAGGCGACCGGCCCAGCGCGCTTCGATGACACCGCGTTCGGTCAGGTCGGGGTCACGCCAGCCGGTAAACAGGTTGAGACGGTTCCATTCACTCTGGCCATGGCGGACAAGCACGAGCACATTCGACATCATGGTGGCGGTCGCCTTGCTGAACGGGGCGCTGGAGGGCCCGGGGCCGACAACGGGTTGGTGGATAGTCATCGTCAGACGTTGCTCTCTTTGGTGTTTGCCGGGCCAGTGACCGAAATCCCCAGCACGTCGAGCATCGAGTAGACGCCCGGTTTTCTACCTTGACCCCACAAGGCTGCCTTGACTGCGCCACGCGCGAAAATCGAGCGATCCTGGGCTACATGCGTCAGCTCGATGCGCTCGCCTTCGCCTGCGAATATGACCGTGTGATCTCCGACGACCGAGCCGCCCCGGAGCGACTGGAAGCCGATATCGCCAGACTTGCGGGCGCCCGTGTGGCCATCGCGGACGCGTATTGCGTTTTTTTCAAGTTCAACACCGCGTCCTAATGCAGCAGCCTGGCCCAGCATGAGCGCGGTGCCCGACGGCGCGTCGACCTTGTGGCGATGATGCATTTCGACGATCTCGATGTCGAAGTCGGCATCGAGGGCGGCGGCGACCTGGCGCGTGATCGCCGTCAGCAAATTGACACCAAGGCTCATATTGCCGGCTTTGATGATAACGGCGTGGCGACCGGCGGCGGCGATGGCTGCTTCCTGCTCGCGGGTGAAGCCCGTCGTGCCGATCACATGAACGATGCGAGCATTGGCAGCGAGGCCTGCGAACTCCACAGTGCTGCGGGCGAAGTGAAGTCGAGGATGGCATCGGAACGGGTCAGCAAATCGAGCGCGTCATCGGTAATGGCGACGTCCAAAGGGCCAATGCCTGCCAGCGTGCCGAGGTCCTGGCCGATCAGGGGCGAGCCCGCGCGTTCGGTGCCGCCCGCAACGACGCAATCAGGCCGGTTGGATGCACGCACCAGTTCGCGACCCATGCGTCCGCCCGCGCCCATCACGGCAATTCTGATACGTGCGGGCTGAGCGCCACTTTGCATTTCAAGGGTCCTAATTCGGGTCGCGGATGCTGCCAAAAGCCAACGGGAGCATGGCTTGGCCAAAGCTTCGCGTCATCGTGCTGGCCGGTATACCAAGCCGGCCAGCCGTGCGAAAGCATGCTGCAGCGCCCATCGACAAAGGGATAAGGCGCGTTGCTTTTTTAGCGTCAGCCTTTCGCTTTATTGCGCTCGATCGCTTCGATGATGATCCGTTCGGCGAACGCTGCATCTTCCCAGCCTTTGAGCTTAACCCACTTGCCGGGCTCAAGATCCTTGTAGTGGGAGAAGAAGTGCTCGATCTGATCGAGGAAGATCTGCTGCAAGTCCTTGGTGGTCTTCACATTGTCGTAGCGCTTGGTCAGCTTGTGGCTTGGTACCGCAATCAGTTTTTCGTCGCCGCCGCCATCATCTTCCATCATCAGAACGCCGATGGGGCGGCAGTTGATGACTGCGCCGGGCACGATTGCGCGGGTATTGCAGACGAGAACATCGATGGGGTCGCCGTCACTCGACAGCGTATGGGGAACGAAGCCGTAGTTTCCGGGATAGCGCATCGGCGTATAAAGGAAGCGGTCGACGAACAGAGCGCCCGAAGGCTTGTCCATTTCGTACTTGATCGGCTCGCCGCCGACCGGGACTTCGATCACGACGTTAATGTCGTGGGGCGGGTTGTTTCCGATCTTTATAGCGTCTAAGCGCATCGGTGGTCTCCTCCTGATGGATGGCGTTGGGATAACCTGCTAGCTGATCGGTGAGCTAAACTCTACACCCCCTTTTAGTGGGAGATTGAAGCCGCCCCAGTTCTGACTGGAAGAATACTATAATTTCAAACTTATCCCGGTGTGTGCGCGGCCCAAGCTCCTTAGTCTTTCGATTAACAGAGGATTACTCTGGGAACTGGATGAAAACGACGAACACGCGCAGAATTCGCGCTGCGGATGTTTGGGCAGCAACAGGAGGTGGCGCGATCATGGTCCTGGATTCGATCAGGAAATTGCGTGGGATAGCAGGAGTGGCTGCACTTGCCGGTGCGGGATTGATCGTCAGCGCAACAGCGGTTAATGCGGTTACATCGTTTCAAAAAAGCCTGTTCACGTCGATCGACCGTAAAGCCTGCACGACACTACGCACCCGCCCCGATGGCAATGCCTATCTTTGTCCAGGCCTCGACGGCTTTCCGATCTATCTGGCGGAGGGTGATGGCCGCACATTCGTTGCTGGTGGTGCCGAGCCCGACAAAACGCGGGCGGCCCTGCAGACGCTGAAGCCGTTCAATACTCCATTTCTGCATAGTTCCCATCGGGCGACAGTCGAATGGCGCTTTACGATCAAGGAAAAACGGAAGGTCCCGTTCGCCATGATCGTGCGGTATTTCACCGAGATGGACGGGCGCAAGGGGGAGGTTCTAGTGGTGACGCGGATCGCAGGCAAAGAAGCTTGTCACGCCGGATACGTGGATGCGCTGGCGAATGCGAACGCTATCGTGCTGGCGCGCAGGATTGCTGATGAGCGCGCACGCGCGTTCGATTGCCAAAAGGAACCAACTATCGAAGGCGAACGCGGCAAAAGCCCCATGTAGAGGGCGCAACGACCGGGCCAGCTGTTATTACTTCCAGCCGAGCGCTATTTTTTCGAGTTTGGCGCGACCGAAGCGCTCCTGGACCTTCGCGACGGGGCGTCCACCGCGGCGTTCGTAGAACTCGATTGCCCGATCGTTGCCTGACAGCGCCCACACGATCATGCCTTTGAGCCGGCGCTGATCGAGCCGGTAGCGACAGGCCTCAAACAGGTACTCCCCGAGCCCGAGCCCTTGAAACGTTGGGATCAAGTACAGTTCATAGATCTCACCCTGATAGGTGCCGCGCGAGCGCGCGAGGCCTGCGGTCGCATAGCCGCCGACCTTGCCCGCGACTTCCAGAACGATGATCGGTTCGCCGGTGCGGATTTGTGAGCGCCACCACGCCGCATCGCGACGTTGCAGGATGTTTTGCAGGCTCGCATGGGGAATGAGGCCCGCGTAGGCGTTTTGCCATGCCTCCTGGAAGACGGATGCCAAGCGTGCAGCATCACCAGCCTTTGCGCTGCGTACGATGACTTCTGACCGCGAGCTAAGCATGGATACTCCATACCAGATTTTGGCGAAGACTGCCTCAAGAAGCCGACTGAAGGCTAACCAAGTGACGCTTTGATGGCCGCAAAGTATACGGACGCAAAACGAAAAGCCCGAAACATCATGATGATGCTTCGGGCTCAAACATTACAGCGAAATCTTCAGGCCATAGGGGCACTACAGCCTAGATCTTGCCTTGCGGTGGCTTACCGCCAGCAAAATTAGCTGGCCTTCTTGATCTGGTCGAACGACTTCGTGGCAGCCTGGTTCATCATTTCGAAGGTCTGCTTAGCAACTTTCGTCGACAGTTCGAAGAGTTCCTTCGTCTGCGTGCCGGCAATGGTCATCTGCTGCTGCAAGAACTTAGCCTGGATCTGGGCGGCTTCCGGAAGGGTCTTTGCCTTCGCCATGGCCTGGGCAGCGTCAAACAACGATTCGGTGTTGGCGACGGTATTCTGGAACAGCTTTTCGCCGATTGCCTTGTTGCCAGCGGTCGAAGCAAGAACGACGTCTTCCATCACTTTGGCGCTATCCTTGGCGGCGGCATTGAACTTGTGGAATGCATCGCGCGTCTTGGTGACGCTTTCTTCAGCGAAGTGCTGAAGGTTTTCAGGGATCTTGGCATCCTTGGCGGCGGCGAACATTTCTTGAGCTTGCTTGGCGAAGTCATCTTGAACGGTCATGGGTCATCTCCTGATTGCGACACTGGTTAAGGCGGGGTCACGCGACGCTTAGTTCTTGTGCAGGACGACCGCTCTTGAAGGGCAATATACTGCGGAAATATTGCAGCGCAACATGCTTTTGCGCCGCACCCTACACGAACGTGTGAACAGCGCTGCACGATACGCAGGGCTCCACCATAGGTTGGAACTACAAGGGGTTGCGGTGACTGCTCGCAACTGCAGCATAAGCGAAATCGTCTAAATCTCTGGAAAAACATCACGATAGCGGAGAGCCGCGGGGTCGAAAATGATGTCGGAATTGCGCAGTGGCCGGTCCAAGGCGAGGCCTTCCAGCGCCCTGCAGCGCGAGAGTGCAACGTAGGCTTGGCCGTGCGCAAAAGTGCCGCGCCCAAGGCTGATGTAGACTTTATCGAGGGTGAGGCCCTGCGCCTTATGAATGGTGAGCGCCCAAGCAAGACGGATCGGGAATTGTTTGAAAGTGCCCGCGACGGTCTCTACGACCTTCTGGGCTGCCTGATCGTAGCCATAGCGGCGGCTTTCCCATGCGACCGGCTCAATTTCGTATTCCTTGCCGTCGATGTCGATCCAGACGCGCTTTTCGTCCAGCTTCGAGATTCGCGCGATGGTGCCGTTGACCCAGCGGCGCTCGCTGTCGTTGCGCAGCATGATAACTTTGGCGCCGAGCTTCAGCACCAATGTCTGATCGGTTGGATGAGCCGACGCGCTGAACTCGCCAGTGACGCCGGCTTGATAGCTGAACGCGGTGTCAGGCAAGGCTGCGAGGTAGGCGGCATTAATGCGTTGGGCGACCGCGTTGGTCGGGGTCAGGATCACATAGGGGTCGCCCTGGCCCAAGGTTTTCAGCGGGTTGACCTGGGCGTTGAGGATTTCCATCGAGCGAGACGACACCTCGCCGTCGCGGACTTCGTTCAAGACGGCGATCAACTCGGGGTCGTTCTGACGGAAAACTTCGGTCAATTCCAGCCGGTGGGTGCCTGCTCCATCCTGCAGAGCGCTGACGGAGAAAAAGAACGGGCCGCCGAACGTGCTTTCGAGGTGTTCTGCCGCTTCGGCTTCTTGGACCACCGGCGGCAACTGGTGGAGATCGCCGAACATCACAAGACGCAGTCCGCCGAACGGCTCACGGGACTTGCCCCGGTTGATGCGCAGCGACTGGTCGATGGCCCACATCATGTCCGAGCGCACCATCGAGACTTCGTCTATGACCAGCAGCTTTAGCTTGCGCATTACGCTGCCGTTGCGGGAGCGTTTGATGTCGTCGGGGCGGATCAGGCGCGGGGGCAAGCCGAAAAACGAATGGATCGTCTGGCCACCGACGTTGACGGCTGCCAGGCCTGTTGGGGCGACGACGGCGACATCGTCGGTGATCATATCGCGCATGGCACGTAGAAGGGTAGATTTTCCAGTGCCGGCACGTCCGGTGACGAACAAATGACCGTCGCTATGGCGCAAGAAGTCGATCGCCTTTTCATATTCTGGCGTCGGCATCGTTCCGGCCGGCCAGTCGCGAACGGCTGGAGCCGGTGCGCCGCCCGTGACGGCATGCTTCAAGTGAGACAGGATGCTGGACAATGGATGGCCCTAAGTTGGCGATGCACGATCACATAACATCGATTCTGGAGCGCGGTTGCCGCATTTGCCGGTTGCCCAGAGGTATTGCACCTATCGAAGATACCAATGACAGCTTTGCAATAAATGCATGGCTGGTTTATGGATTGCGTCGCCTCACCCCTGATTGCGGGAGGTGCAACCGCAGGGCGGATCGATGGACTGGGATAAGCTGAGAATCTTTCATGCCGCTGCTGAAGCTGGCAGCTTTACTCACGCTGGCGATCAACTGCACATGAGCCAGTCGGCGGTCAGCAGGCAGGTTTCGGCATTGGAGCGCGATCTCAAAGTTGCCTTGTTTCACCGGCATGCGCGCGGGCTGCAACTGACCGAGCAGGGGGAGATGCTCTACCGCACTGCGACGGATGTTCTCACCAAACTGCAGACGGCAGAAACGCTGCTGACCGACGCAACGTCGAAGCCGCAGGGCGAATTGCGGATTACCGCGCCCATCGGGCTCGGTACGGTATGGCTCACCCAGCGCCTGCGCGATTTCATGGAGCTTTATCCTGAGATCCGCATCGTCCTGATCTTGAACGACGACCAGCTCGACCTATCGATGCGCGAGGCCGACGTCGCGATCTGGATTCACGAGCCCACGCAGGCCGATCTGATCCGCCGTCCGCTGGCGACGATGAAGCTCAAGGCTTACGCCTCCACCGGCTATGTCCGGCGGTATGGCGCGCCTCAATCGCTGGCCGAACTCGACCGGCATCGCATTCTTTCTTACGATGGGCCGCCGCAAAACTATATTTCGACCATCGGCTGGCTCGAAACGGCAGGGCGGGAAGGACAAGCGCCGCGCTTGCCGGTATTACGGGCGAACAGCGTCGTGGCTCTCAAGTTCGCGGTGCGGGCTGGGATCGGTATCGGGATGATCCCCGATTACATGACCGAGGAAGAGACAGACATCGTCAACGTCTTGAACGATACGTCGCCGCCGACCTTGCCGGTTCTGTTCGTTTATCCTGAAGAGCTCAAAACATCCAAGAAGGTGCAGGTGCTTCGCGACTATCTCGTTTCGCAGGCGCGGCAATGGAAGTATTGAATTCAGCATTCACACTAGTTGTGCAAAGAACGCTCGCATTTTGATCTGGAGCAACGAATAACGACACCGGTCAGCTCAGCGAGAGAATGTCAAGCCCGCTTCCACGAATAATCGATCACGCGAGCGTGAAAAATTTTACACAGACCCCCTGGTCCAGGCTTTCGCACCTCCGTATAAGACTACATCCCAACCCCGGGGGTGGGGACGGTTAGTTTGCCATCACCCCTCTGCTCCCGGTTCGTTTGGACGGCACTTCTGACTTGAAAGCTGGGCGCGCGCTTGTCGCAGTCCAGCTTTTTTTTGAGGTTTTTTGGCCTCACGCGCCGAAGCGCTCCGGCCGGGGCGGCGCTAGCGCCGGGTCGCCTTGCTCCCTTCCCGCCTTACGGCGGGCTTGAGTTGGCCCTCACGCGCCCGCGATTTTCCGATGTTGATTTGCCGAGTTCGCGTTGTGGCGCTATGAGAGGCGTCAAATTCTTTGGAGATCCTGCCACTCATGTCCGCAACCGCTGCGCCCAAGACCCTGTATGACAAGATTTTCGACGACCACATCGTGGATCGCCAGCCCGACGGCACTTGTCTGCTCTATATCGACCGCCACTTGGTGCACGAAGTCACGAGCCCGCAGGCGTTCGAGGGCTTACGCATGACGGGCCGCAAGGTCCGTGCCCCTGGCAAGACGCTTGCCGTTGTCGATCACAACGTGCCGACCACCGACCGTTCGCACGGCATTGCCGATACCGACAGCCGCATCCAGGTCGAGACGCTGGCGCAGAACGCGCGCGATTTCGGCATCGAATATTTCGACGAACTCGATAAGCGCCAGGGCATCGTTCACGTGATCGGCCCCGAACAGGGCTTTACGCTGCCCGGCACCACCATCGTTTGCGGCGACAGCCACACCTCGACGCACGGTGCGTTCGGCGCGCTGGCTCACGGCATCGGCACGAGTGAAGTCGAGCACGTGCTCGCAACGCAGACGCTGATCCAGTCCAAAGCCCGCAACATGCGTGTCACCGTCGATGGCGTATTGCCTGCCAACGTGACCGCCAAAGATATCGTGCTTGCCATCATTGGCGAGATTGGGACTGCCGGTGGTACCGGCAGCGTCATCGAATATTCAGGCGAGGCGATCCGCGCCCTCAGCATGGAAGGGCGGATGACGGTCTGCAACATGACGATCGAGGGCGGCGCGCGTGCTGGCCTGATCGCGCCGGACGAGAAGACGTACGCGTATCTCAAGGGCCGGCCCAAGGCGCCGAAGGGTGCAGCCTGGGATGCGGCGATGGCCTACTGGTCGACGCTGCACACCGACGAAGGCGCGCATTTCGACCTCGAAATCAAGCTGGACGCAGCCAAGCTGCCGCCGACCCTGACCTGGGGTACGAGCCCTGAGGATACCGTTGCCATCACCGGCGCGGTGCCGGATCCGTCCAAAATTGCCGACGAAAACAAGCGCGCCTCGATGGTCCGCTCGCTCGACTACATGGGTCTCAAGCCCGGCACGCCAATGACCGACATTCCGCTGGATGTCGTGTGGATCGGTTCGTGCACGAACGGCCGCATTGAGGATTTGCGCGCGGTTGCCAAGATCGTGGAGGGCAAGAAAGTCTCCGATAAGCTCGCCTACGCGATGATCGTTCCGGGCTCGGGCCTCGTCAAAGAACAGGCGGAAGCGGAAGGGCTGCATACCATCTTCAAGGCTGCCGGCTTTGAATGGCGCGAACCCGGCTGCTCGATGTGCCTTGGCATGAACCCCGACCAGTTGAAGCCCGGTCAGCGTTGCGCCTCGACGTCGAATCGCAACTTCGAAGGCCGCCAGGGCCGTCTTGGCCGCACGCATCTGCTGTCGCCGATCATGGCAGCGGCTGCCGCGATCGAGGGCCACTTCGTCGACATCCGCACGTGGGGCTCGGCCTGAAAGGCCTGCCCTCTAAGTCTGGCCGATGCGGTACAGCAGCTGCTGGCGCCTCGCCATGAAGCGTGTCAGGCAATTGCTGCTTCTCGCGCGGCCGGGAACAGTTGTGCTCGTGCGTTCGTGACTTCGTTGGACGTGAAGCGAAAAAACGGGTTCTGTTTGCTGCGCTTTTGGTCGAGGACGCGGAAGTTGCGCCCCAATAAAACCGCTGGCGCATTAATGCCTGGATACGTTTCCGCGCGCGCCATCGCTCTGAAACCGCACATCAATTCGTAGAACTTGGCCAGATTGGGATGCACCGAGATCAGGCCGAAATCGGTTTCACCGGCTTCGGCAACGATCAAGCCTGCACGGACCAGCGTCGCGTATAGCGTAGTGCGGAAGCTCGTGTTGGTGAGCGTTGGTTCCACGACCATGCGTCCGAACTCGACGAGGCGGTGAAAGCCTTTGGCTTCCAGGGTACCAACCTCGGTAAAGATCGACTGGCACGGCATTGTTTCTCCACCGATCCGTCCCTCGCCGAACGCCAGCCGGAACGAGCCGACACAGGTCGCGCCTTGGTAGGCAGCCAACGTGCAGGTGGTTTCGAGATCATCGTAGCGGTCGGAAAATAGCTTGTCGTCGCGTGGCGTGATAACGCCGTCCTTGATGAAGGCCCGATAGCGCAGGGCATAAACGTCACGCTTGTCGGAACCTGCAGTAAAAACTTTCAGATCGAGCGGAAATTTTGCGGTCTTTTCTTTGCCCTGCGTTTGAAGGATCAGCGGCGGCCTGAAATTCAAACTCGATATCATTTGATCGCCCTAACCCTACGCGCAGGCTCATCTTGTTGCTCTGCAGCATATGCCATCGACCGCGACTGACAAGAATTCTAACGGACAAGGTTAATCAGCAGCCTGCCCGGATGGGCGTCTGGTCAAAACGTGGAAGGCTGCTACATGTTCCAGTTCGGTATTGTTCGGCTGCGGTCTGCCTGCGCGTGCGCGGGCCGCCGTGCTGATGGGAGGATCGAATGGCGTCGATGAATGAATGGCGTGACGCGATGGCTCCGGACCTCGCAGTGTTTCAGGGTATTGCTTCCGCAGCCTGGGAGCGTTTGCCGGGGCAGTTCCGCCAGATGTGCGGCGATCTCGTGATCCGGGTCGTCGATTTCGCCGAAGACGATGTGCTCGATGAACTCGACATCGAGAGCCCGTTCGAGCTGCTTGGACTGTATCAGGGTGTGAGCCTCAACAATCAGAGCACGGGCGACCCGCCGCGCGAACCCGACATGGTATTCCTGTACCGGCGGGCCATTCTGGACGAGTGGACCAACGGCGAGGACAGCCTCGGCGAGATCATCACCCATGTGCTGATCCACGAGATCGGCCACCACTTCGGCTTTTCCGACGCCGACATGGAAGACATTGAAAATGATGTGTTGAACGTGGCTTAGTCCGCTTCCCCCCACCGCAGCGTACCCCCGCCCCTAACCCCTCCTCGCGTCGATGCAGAGCATCGCTTAGCATCGCTCCGCGATGACGGGGAGGGGGATGTTTAGAGTTTGGCCGTTGCCGCCTTGAGCCAGCGGCGGGTGTCGGGGTCGACGAGGGGGCTCAGCGTATCATTCACGCGTTTATGATAGGCGTCGAGCCAAGCGCGTTCGGCGGGGTCGAGCATATCGGTGACGATCAGGCGGCGGTCGATGGGCACCAGCGTCAGAGTCTCGAAGCCCATTACAGGGGCTTCGCCGCCTACGTCTTCGGGTTCCGTCACTACGACGAGATTTTCGATGCGGATGCCATAAGCGCCGGCTTTGTAATAGCCGGGCTCGTTTGAGCAGATCATACCGGGTTTCAATTCTACCATGCCGGCTTTGGAGATAGACTGCGGGCCTTCGTGGACCGACAAATAGCTGCCGACCCCATGACCGGTGCCGTGGTCGTAGTTCAGGCCGGCGGCCCACAAGGCGCGGCGGGCGAAGGGGTCGAGGTCGATGCCGCGGGTGCCGCGCGGAAATTTGGCAAGCGTTACCGCAATCATGCCCTTCAACACCAGGGTGAAGCGTTCGCGCATTTCCTTGGAGGGGGTGCCGGTTGCCAGCGTGCGCGTGATGTCGGTGGTGCCGTCGGCGTACTGGCCACCGCTGTCGAGCAGGAACAGTTCACCGGGGATCACGGTGCGGTTGGTCGCTTCGTTCACGCGGTAGTGAACGATCGCGCCGTGCGTACCTGAGCCCGAAATCGTGGGGAACGAGATTTCTTTCAGCGCGCCGGTGTCATGACGCATCGCCTCAAGCGCTTTGACTGCCGTGATTTCGTCGAGGCCGCCTTTTGCTATTGTCTTGTCGAACCACGCGAGGAAGCTGGTTACGGCTGCGCCGTCGCGGACGTGGGCTGCGCGTGCGCCTTCGATTTCGGCGGCATTCTTGATGGCTTTGGGTTCGGTGCAGGGATCGGCGGCCTTCTTGATCCGCTTGCCGCCGCCAAGTTTTTTGTAAAGCCACCAGCTTGCACCGGGGGCTAGGCGGACTGTCTTTTGCGAGGCTTTCAGAGCGCTTAGCGCTTCATCCAGCGCACTGGGTGCACGGAGTTTCACAAGCTGGGAGAGGTGGGATTTGGCTTGCGGGGTCAGCTTGGCTGGCGCAACGAACAGTTCGGGTTTGCCGCTGACGGGGACGACCGCATAGGCCAGTACGATGGGGTTGTGGGCGACGTCGCTGCCGCGGATGTTCAGCAGCCAGCAGATGCTGTCTGGTGCGGTGAGGACGACGGCGTCCTGGCCTGCTGATTTCATGGATTTTTGCAGGTCGGCGATTTTATCCGCCGGGGCGCGGCCAGCGCATTCGAGCGGCTGGACGACGATGGGACCAACGGGATCGGTAGGGCGCTCTGCGCCCCACACGTGGTCGATGAGATTGCGAGAGATGGCTTTGAGGACGAGACCTTTTTCTTCAAGCTGCTGTTTTAACTGCTCGATTTCGGCAAGGGTGTGGAGCTTGGGGTCGAAGCCGACGGTGGCGTTGGCTGGGAGGGCTTGCGACAGCCACGGCAGGAGATCCGTATTGCGGATCCCCTTCACTTCGAAGATCGATGTGTCGACCTCCTGGGGGGCCTGAACCGTGTAGCGGCCATCGACGAACACCGCTGCCGATTTCGCCGCCACGACCGCCAAGCCAGCTGAGCCGGTGAAACCTGTCATCCACGCCAAGCGTTCGGCGCAGGGGGGGACGTACTCGTTCTGGTGCTCGTCAGCGCGGGGGATCAGAACGGCGTCGAGCCGGAGCTTGGTCATCAGGGCGCGCAAGGCCGCCACGCGGGGGGCAGTGGCTTGAGTGGCCTGGGGCGGTTCGAAGGATTGGAACATGGACGAAGTGACCTCTGGCAAAGCTACGCGCACAGGCAATCAGGCGTTCACGTCAGAGCCGCTTCAATTCCAACGTAGACCAGCCGTAGACGCGATCGTGGCGGACGAGTTGGAAGCCGTATGCGCGGTAGGCGGCGATGACTTGGGGCGCTTGCGGTATCAGCAGGCCCGAGAGCAGTACGGTGCCCCCGGGCTCGACGGCCTGGGCGATGCTCTTCGATAGCATGATAAGCGGATTGGCCAAGATGTTGGCGATCAACAGGTCGAAGCGGCCTGCTTGGCGGATGTATGGGTGATCCAGGCCTGCCGCAGCGAACACGTGGATGCGGTTGGCGACGCCGTTGAGCCGCATGTTTTCGGCAGCGACCGCTACGGAGGGCTCGTCCAAGTCGCTGGCAAGAATAAGTGCCTTAGGCAGCACGCGGGCGACGGCGATTGCGAGCACACCGGAACCGCAGCCAAGGTCGAGGACATTGGTGTAGCGACGTGTGCGCGTCACGCGGTCGATGGCGGCGAGACAGCCCGATGTCGTCGCGTGGTGCGCCGTGCCGAAGGCTTCGCCGGCGTCGATCATAATGGAGTTAGGGCCCCGGGGAACGCGGTCGTTGTCGTGGCTGCCGTGAATGACGAAGCGTCCGGCGTTTACCGGAGGAAGAGCCGCCTGGGACATGGCAACCCAATTGTTATCGGGCACCGGATCGACGGAAAAGGCAGGCACTTCCATCCCCGTGACAGTCGCTAGTTCCTGGCGCAACGCTGCCGCATCGGGGGCGTGATCGTAGTAAGCGTCGATTTTCCAGCGGACGATGGCTTTCACGTCGGCAACACCTGCAGGAGCCGCCGGATCGCCGATGGGCGGGCCGTGCTCGAACAGCGTCAGCGCGTCCGGGGCCGGCTCGATCAAATCCTGCAATGCCGCCGCCAAGGTGTGGGCTGCATCTTTATCGTCGACAATCAGGCTCGCAACATACTGGCTCACGGCATCCGCCCTTTCTCGTAGCTGCCGTGGTTGGCATACGCGGCGGGCAATGTCGAGGGAGGACGCGCGGGTTCGACACCCGTTTACCAACATCAGCCTAAGGTCTGATCGTCCATATCGCGATGAGCCCTTGGTCGAATGAATAAGGTCAAATTCCTCAGCAAATACTTACTTAGGTCTTAGATATTTTTAGACCAATAGACGGTCTGAAAGAAGACCGTAGGCAGATCCATACCAAGGTCGAAATTTATATAAATTGAGGGCGGTTCAATTTAGTCCGTACCACGCCTTTCATGTTCGTATTTCAAGTTGGTTGTTTCGTTCAGTGGGAGTCTCGTATGGCACTAGGAGCATTACGTCGCGTTAGCGCTGCCTCTTTACAATTTGCTTTCGCAGCGCTGTTTGCGGTGCCGTTGACTTACTCCGGCGCGCGTGCAGAGGCGCTCAAAGAACCGCCCGTATTGCGCAGTGCTGGCGGGGTGCTCGACATCATCATGGTGGCGCGGCCCAATACCAAGCCGATCCTGGGGCTAAACGATCCAATCGGTTGGGTTTACGACATTTGCCGCAATCCAGGGCGGGGGGCGACGTCGTGTGCGGCACGGAGCTTTGACGGTTCGGATGCCTACGGCGGCACGCGGCTCGCGTTGCGAGCCGGCGATAGTTTGAAAGTACGGCTCGTCAACAAGCTGCCTCCGTTCGCCGACGGCGAGGCCAAACATGCTCTGGAGCCGGGGCATGAAGATCTGGCGCTGAACCCGACCAACCTGCACACGCACGGACTGATCGTGGAGCCGCGCAAGCCGACGGTCGCGCGGCCGACGTGGGGCGACAATGTTTTCGTGCTGGCCTACAACACCGCCAACGGCATTCCACAAACCAACAGGGCGAACGCGATTGCCCATCAGCATGGCCCCGTCATGGGGACGTATATCGACTACGAGATCGACATTCCGGCGAACCATCCGTCGGGATCGTACTGGTTCCATCCTCATGTGCACGGCATCGCGCTCAATCAGGTGACGGCGGGGCTCGGCGGGATCATTACCATAGGCGATAGCGGAGACTATGCGTGCGAGGATCAGCGGTGCCTGTCGCGGTGGCCGGAGGCGAATGTCCGCCATCTCATCTTGAAGGACATGCAGGTTGAGCATACCGCGCTGACGCCGAAGACGTTGACCCAGCAGGATCCGGACTTCTGCGCTTCGCCACCCGCCGACGGCGAGCCGGCTCGCAAGGGGTTCTGCACCGGGCAGTTTGGCGATCCCGCCGACCCGGCCACCGACCACACCGGCGGCAAGTGGTTTTACCCAGTGAACGGTCAGGTTTATCCGACGATTTCGATCAACTCGCCGAAAGGTGAAATCTGGCGGCTGACGAACGAGTCGGCGAGCGTCGCCTACGATTTGCATCTTACCAACGATACGCTCGGCTCGGATATGGTGATGCAGGTCGTTTCAGTCGACGGTGTTTCGATTTCGGCAAACGACATCGTATCAACCCAGCAAATGGCCAAGTTCGGCGGCAGCAAGCTGCGTCTCACTTCGTGTCCGTCTGCGGCGGCTGGCGGCACTGTGGGCATTGCACCTCCGGTGTGCGTCACGAGCCTCAAGATGTATCCCAGCTCACGGGTTGAAGTTCACGTCAGCTATCGCGGTTCGGACGGCCGCGTGACGACGCCGCCAAAGGGTGCTCACGCGACTTTCAAGACGGTCGGCCTGCAAACCGGGGCGGCGGGCGACACGTGGCCGTCGGTCGACCTGGCCGAAGTTGCGTTCCAGGGCGGGCATTCGGCCGGCCAGCCTGAGTTTGTGAACCTTCACGATGGCGTCAAGACAGCCTTGTCTGCTAGCGGTGTGCTCGGCTCGCCAGGACGTGTGTCGCCGGCAGCCGCACCCGTGCTGACGGCAGGCACCAATTGCGCGGCGCTACCGGCCGGGCATAAGCGGCGGATCTATTACGGGGTACCAACGGGAATCGAAGACGGATTTGGTCTTGCGTATGAGGAAGTCGATTCGAATGGGAGTCCGGTCGGGCTGAGCCCAACGGACCTATCGGTGTTCGATCCAACGGCGGCTATCGTCTGCCTGCCGTTGGCCAAGGGAAATGTCCCGGTCAAGGAGGTGTGGGAGCTGGTCAATCTGGCAGGCGAGGATCACAACTTCCATATTCACCAAACGAAGTTCCGCGTACTTGAGTCATCGACGCCGATGGCTATGGGTGCGCGGCTAATCAATGCCTCCACCAATCCGCCGCAACTGCCATTCCCGGCTGGGAGCGTCCTGCACGACAACATTCCGCTGCCTGCCGGGGAGGCGCTCGACGACACGGGATGCGCAGGGATCGCGGAATGGAAAGCGGGCTCATGCCGCCCGACCAAGACGACCGTTGAAATTGCGTTCTCACAAGTCGGAGATTTCGTCTATCATTGTCACATCCTCGAACATGAAGACGGGGGCATGATGGCCAAGATCACGGTCCTGAAAAACCCCTGAGCTTGTGGCGCCATTCGCGGCGGGCCATTTGATACGGACCGTCGCGTCTCCTACCACTGCGCTATCATTTCAGGCGGAGTCGGACGTGCGAATTTCAAGCGAAGCGTATTTCATCACCTACGTCGTGTTGACGGCCGGTTTTATAGGGGTTGCGCAAGCAGCTGCTAGCGAGCCGACCGTCGACATCATTCAGTCTGCCTATGAGCGGGAAGCGGAACGGGGCGACGCCCGGCACGACAAGAACCTACGCATCCGCACCGCTGAATGCAGCAAAGGAAAAATCGACCACGAATACCTGTGCTGGATCAGCTTCACGTCAAATATCGATCCGACCGAGACGCTCAGCTTCGATGTCGCCGCCGTCGCTGAAACCGGAGAGGGCTGGGCATTGAAAAGCGGACTGTGCCGGAAGTAACTGCTAACTCACCAATTGGCCGGCGCTCACGGCTTCGTCACCCGCGCTGTGGCCGGGGTCGGGCAAGTTGTCGAGCAGAATGTCCCACTTGCCATCGATGTACAGCGCGGCCTGTTTGGGCGGCAAGGTCGTAAAGGCGCCGTCCGCATTTTCGGTCACGATGCCGTCGGCGATCAGCCGCTCAAGGGCATCGTCGACGTCGAAATTGACGGGGACGCCGAATTCGTCCTGCAGGTGCTTTTCGATGGCCTTATCGATCGCAGGCAGGTCGGCCCGGCCCGCATCGGTCTTGGCCAGAATTGAATACAGCAACCACTCTTCCTTGATGTCTTCTTCGGCGGCACGGGCGGCCAGTTCGACGATCACGCTGGCATTGTCGGCCATGGAGAGGAAGTAGAGGTTCTGCGCCATCACCACCATGTACTTCTGCTTTTGATTGACGAAGCTCATTGCTTGGCGGAACGCGACGCCGCCCAGGCCTAATGCAGCGCCTGCCGCGCCGACGGGGTTGGATGCCAACAGCGCAACCTTGCCCGCAGACGTAAAAATGCCAAAACCCAAGCCGCCACCTGCGGTTGCGCCGAGGCGAACCTTGTCCATCATGCGGAAGCGCACTTGCGTGTTAGGGAACACCATCTCGATGTCAGTACGCGGGATGTTACGGAACAACTTCATATACACGTTGCCTTCCTTCACCTCCGCCGGGAGGTGGGCACGCAACTTTTTCACATGGCTTTCCGCTTCCTTGCGGGGCCAGCCCGTGTCGTTCATGACCCTGTTCACGCGGTCTTGGAACGAGGCCAATTTAAAGATCACGCACAGACGCCGGAAAATCGGCACCTCGAATTCCTCTTTGCGGAAGAATTTCATCATATTGCGCCGGCTGTTTTTCCGGTTGGAAACGCCGCGATAGTAAATGGCGATTTCTTCGAACGCGGCCAGATCGACGGACAGGTCGAGGCCATACGCCGACTCCTCGGTCACGATCAGATTGACCTGCGCGGGATCGATGCGAGTGTAGTTGGCCTGCCGCAGAAGCTGCTCGGCGCCGGCCATCACCTGTTTTTGAAGGTCTGCGCGTTCTTGCGGTTCATAATGGCGTGTCACGAGCAGGTCCGTGTCGGGACTGAAAGGCTCATAGGCTTCAATCAGACCGAGCAAGCGCATCGCATACTGCTGCTGGCGCCAGTAATCGAGATAGCGAAAGAACCGCCGGGCATCGCGTTGGGTTTGGTTGGGCCAGCGGCCGGGCGTCGTGAGCCGGTCCATCAGGGCCGCTTTGGTGACCGGCAGGAACTTTTCCCGCGCTGAGAAGGGATCTTCGGCCGCCGCAGCTGCCGACGTGGACGTGACTGCGCCAAACGAGGTCTGGCGTGGCACGGCGCTATTCAGCGTTCCAACATTTGCGACCATCTTCATATAGTTATGCCCCACGCAGTGCATTCTTCCCGCCGTCAGTCTAGCCCAGCGCTAGACTATGCGCAAAGCGGGCTGTCGAGAACTCGGAGTGCTGCCACAGTCATGCCGTTGTTCCAACGCACTCAAAATGTCTGGCGCGTGAGAGGCGTTGCGCAGTGGGGGAGGTGCTTGTGGGGCGTCGACTAGCTCAGTCATCGTTGTTGATTCTGGCCGGGCTTGGCGGAGTTCTGGGCATGGGTCTAACTGCCGGCTCGCAGGCGAGCTTTGCAGCTGGCGATGTGCTTGTAATGCCCTATTCGTGCAGCAAGATCGGCAATAGCGTGATGACGACGCCCGGTCCGGCGCGCCGTTACCCTGTGCTTGGCCGTCACGACGTCGTCGACCTACCAGGCTGCATTCGCAGATCAACCGCCAGTACGGATTGCCAGCCGGTCGCGGTTCACCATTTCGACATACTGTGCGGCAGCAAGCGGGTTGCATGGTCCGATATTGCCGTCTCAATCGCTGAAAGCCAGCCATATCCGCCAAAGCGCATGACGGTAGAGGGCGGGGGCGCGCGATGCCGTTTGACGCCGTATCGCGGGCGGCTCGATCAGTCCGGTACCGCGTTGAGCATCGTCTGCTATCAGCCGCAAGCGTCTTTTCCGTATCATCGTCTGCTCGTTCCGGCTGGCTTTGCGCCGGTTGCTGAGGCAGGCGGGCGGATCGTGGTTGCGGACGCACCACCCGCGGCACCACGCCGGTCCCGTGTTTTGCATCCGCTCGTGACGTCTTCGCCGCTTCCCGACATCACGCCGGTTGCGGATGAGCCAGCGGTCGAGGCACCACGGCTCGACTTTGCGCATGCGATGGACACCAGCAACGCGAAGGCCTTGCCGTTCAACGCGCCCGACGTGCCGGAAACGCCCAAGCAGAGAGCGGAGTCATGGGTCATAATTGCCTCACTCGCTGCAATAGCGGGACTGGCCGGACTCGGCGCTTGGCGGTGGCCGAGCCAGGCGCGGCGCGTGAAAACCAAGACGGCGCGGTCGTTGCTGCGGGCTATCATCTGGGGAGAGGCATACGGTGCGGGCGTGAGGCAGAAGCTTGCCGGACTTCCGGCCGTGTTCAAGCCGGCACCAAAGCCCATCGCCGACATTAAGGCCGCCAACGCTGCGAGCGCTGTCACCGCGCTGCTGAGCGATGCTCAGGGACGGTTGGGCGATCTTCGGAATGCGGGTCCGCTCAACGACGTGTTGAGCCAGGAACTGGGCCAGCTGCGGCAACGTTTGACCACCCTGGAGTTGACCGCCGCCGAAAGCGAGGAGGCAGCGACGCGGGCGAGCCCCGGCTTTCGCAATTTGATGCGCGACATCGAGCGGGTGCGCCGGATCGCCGACAGCGCGGCGCTCAGCATCGGCAACGGCCGCAGCCCGGCGCGGATACCGGCGACCAGGGCCGAAGCGTTCGACTTGTTGGGACTCAATCCCGACGTAGCGGAAGGGACGCTCAAGAAGGTGGCCGACGGGTTGCGGATGAACTGGCATCCCGATCATGCCCGCGACGACGCTGACCGCGTGGCGCGGGAAGCCCGCATCAAGGCGATCAACATCGCGATTGAACTCATCAACGGCAAGCGGGCGGCGGCGTAGGGCATCAGATTGCTGACAGGCAGCCTTGCTCAGCATTAAAAACTTTTGCGTCGCTGTAAGACTTTCCGTTACACTGCTCAAAGCGCAAAAAGGCGCCATTATGATTGAGAATCGTTTTACCTTTGGCGTGGTCGGCGGTCTTGGCGCACTCGCCGGCGCTGATTTATTGCAGCAACTCATCCGGGCTACTGCTGCGGATCATAATCGCTACGCCATTGTTTTTGAGCAGCAGAGCTTTCCGGGTGACCGGTTGCGTGCCGACATCAGCTATGACCCGACGGGTCGCAAACTTCATGTGTTCAGTCTTAGCCGCCGCTTGGAACTGCGCGGAACCGACGCGATCCTACTGCCATGTTTTATCAGCCAGACATATCTGGACGAACTTCAACCCAACATCAGCACACCTATCGTCAGTCTGATGGCGGCATTGCTCGCGAAGGTCGTGACGGCGTTTCCCAATGCGAAGCGGATCGGCGTGCTGACCTCCAGTTATGTCCGAAACAAAAACCTGTTCAGTCGGACCTTCGGCGACGGCTACGAGATCATGTATCCCGACGGCGATGCTCAGCACGAACTGATGGAAGTCGTCTACGCAGATGGCGGGATTCAGTCGGGTAAAGACGCACCCGCTTTGCTACAGAAAGTGCAGTCGATTTGCGAGGATCTAGCGGAGCGAGGTTGCGACATCCTCGTTCCGGGCTTTACCGAGCTTTCCCTTGTGCACGCGGCGTTATCTGCATCGCTTTCGATACCCATCCTGAACGTCACTAAGTGTTACGCGGATTTTGCGCTTGAGCAGCCGACCACTCGGCCTCGCAAGCCGTTCAAGATTGGCGTGGTAGGTGGCGTGGGACCGCTGGCTACCGTCGATTTCATGGAGAAAATCGTCAAGTTGACGGACGCGAAGCGCGATCAGGACCACATCAAAATGATCGTGGAACAAAATCCCCAAATTCCGGACCGCACGGAGCACCTGTTAAATCAGGGAACAGACCCGACCATCGCACTTTTTGCGACCTGCAAGAAACTTGAGGCGGCAGAAGCGGACCTGATCGCGATCCCTTGCAACACGGCTCACGCATTCGTCGACCGTATGCAATCGCATCTCCGCATTCCAGTCCTGAATATGCTGGATGAAGCGATGGCGCAGATTGCCAGCCGTTATGCCGGGCAGCTCGTTGGGCTGCTGGCAACGTCAGGTACAATTGAAAGCGGGGTCTATGCCGCCGCAGCGGAACGCGCCGAAGTTCAAATCATAAAGCCCGACGTGCAGCATCAGGCTCTGGTGATGGACGCCATCTATGGCGTCGAAGGCGTGAAAGCGGGCTGGACGGAAGGGAAATGCCGAAGCGACCTACGCTTGGCGATCGATCATCTCGCGCAACGAGGGGCGGGGGTTATCCTGTTGGGCTGCACCGAGCTGCCGTTGCTGTTTCCCCAGACGGAGAATTTCGACGCCGCGGGGCGGACGATCGCCCTATTAGACCCGACGCTGCTTCTGGCGGCGGCCTGCGTCAGGCACGCTCAAGCCGCGTCGACGCCATAGGGAAGTCGTCTAAAGGGAAGGTTTGCATCGGGACAGCAGCTCCCCTTCAATTCTCCTTCAGTGCGTGGGCGATGATTTTGCGCATGACGCTTGGGAGAGCTTGTGTTTTGAGGTCGCGGCGGGCGACCCAAAGGCAGCGTTCCTGCTCGGCCCAGAAGGTGAGCTGACTGTCCACCGGCACAACCGAGCGCATCACGGTCAGTTCGAGCCGGAAGTGGGTGAAGGTGTGAACGATCGTGCCCGGCACCTGCCACCAGTCGGCTTTGACGGGCGCGCTTTGGATGGCGGTCGGTAGGTCGGGGTCGTCGTCGGCCCAGGCGGATGACGGGACTTCGATCATGCGGGCGAGCAAGCCGCGGTCGGGGCGGCGGCGCAGGAGGACCTTGCCGTCTTCGCGTAGCGCCAGGAACGCGATGCCGTAGCGGGTGGGGCGTTCGGATTTCTCGCTCCGGCGGGGCAATTCATCCGCAATGCCCATCGTATTCGCTTTGCACAAGCGGTTTAACGGGCACATCAGGCACGAGGGGCGCTTGGGCGTGCAGGTCGTCGCGCCTAAGTCCATCATCGCCTGGGCGAAGTCGCCGGGGCGGCCTGCCGGGGTGAGCGTCGCGGCCAGGACGCGGAGTTCGGCTTTGGCGGCGGGAAGTTCGGTTTGGACGGCGAACAGGCGGGAGACGACGCGCTCGATGTTGCCATCGACGGGGGAGGCGAGCTGTCCAAACGCGATGGAGGCGATGGCAGCGGCTGTGTAAGGACCGATGCCGGGCAACGCGAGGAGGTCGGCTTCCGTGCGGGGGAACTTGCCGCCGGGGCGGCCAGCGATCACGCGGGCGCAGGCATAGAGGTTGCGGGCACGCGAGTAGTAGCCGAGACCTGCCCAATGTTCGAGGACCTCGTCTTCGCTGGCGGCGGCGAGAGCTGCGATAGTCGGCCAGCGTTTGACGAAGCGCTCAAAGAACGGAACGACGGCTTTCACGGTGGTCTGTTGGAGCATGATTTCGCTGAGCCAGACCCGGTAGGGATCGGCCGTAACGCCGGGAGGATAGCGCCAGGGAAGTTCGCGCCGCTCGCGATCATACCAGGCTAGCAGGGGCGTTGCTGCGTCATGCACAGCTTGTTTGGTTCGTTGCTTTCTGGCCACAGCAGTCACGGCTCGCCTCGTTTCGTTATCTCAAGACGCACCCGAATCACGGCAATCTTACCCGCAAGCGTTCCGCGCATGACTGTAACCGGGTAGATTACGATGGCTCAGCCTCAGAAAACTGTGCAACAGCCTGTCAGCGTTGCCAAAAAGCGCCAACCTGCCTTGGGGTACACGCCGCATACTCCGGTAACGGCCAGACCCGCGCAACGGATCGCTGCGCGCTCGGTCGGCACTTTTGTGCCGAAGCTGACGCGGACGGCGTTCGAGAAATTCGGTTTTTCCACGGCAGCTTTGTTGACGGACTGGGCGCAGATCGTGGGTCCTCAGCTTGCGCAGACGACGACGCCGGACCGGATCCGCTGGCCCAAGACGGTCGAGCAGGACATGTCGGACGGGCGCACCGGTCAGCGCTCGGGAGCCACACTCCATCTCAGCGTCGATCCGGCCCGCGCGCTGGACGTGCAGTATAAGACGGGGCTCATTATCGACCGCATTAATAGCTATTTCGGCTATCGCGCAGTGGCCGATCTACGCATTGTGCAAGCCCGCGTCGCGATGACGCCGCCGCCTCCGGTCCGGACGCGCGCGCCCGTTGCCGTGGCGCCCGATCCCGTCCTCAAGTCCATAACGGACGATGGATTGCGGGCGGCTTTGGAGCGGATGCAGCAAGGCATGATGGCCCGCCGGGGCTGATCTGCCCAGCATTCCTGCATGGCTTTCAGGTGGCATTCACACCGTTTTTGCCTTAATCCCCGGACCGGGGCATGCTAGCTCCGCTGAAATTCAATCAGGAGCCTTGCCCGTGCTTCACGCGCCCGTCCGTTTGCCCCTCTTCGCCAAGTCCGTTCGTGCTGCCGCGATCATCGCTGCAAGCGTTGTGCTCACCACCGGCGCTGCGTCCGTTTCGCAGGCCCAGCGCGTTGCCGCTGCACCGGAAGTTTCGGTCGAAGAGCTCATGAAGCCGGGCGATCTATCCGACATCGCCATCGGCAGCGCCGATGCCAAAGTCACCGTCGTCGAGTATTCGTCGCTGACCTGCCCGCATTGCGCAGCTTTCCAGTCCAAGGTTTTCCCGGGCTTCAAAGCCAAATACATCGATACCGGCAAGGTGCGCTTCATTACCCGCGAGTTCCCGCTCGACAATCTGGCAGCCGCTGCAGCCATGCTTGCACGCTGCCTTGCCCCGGAAAAGTCGTTCGACTTCGTCGAAACGATGTTTGCGACGCAAGACACCTGGGGCGGCCACAACGTGCAGAATCCCAAGGCGATGCTGTTCGAGATCGCCAAGCAGGCGGGCTTCACTGAAGAGACGTTTGAAAAATGTCTGACAGATCAGGCGCTTTTGGACAAGCTCACCGCTCTGCGGACGCGCGCCAGCGAGAAGTTCCAGATCAACTCGACACCAACGTTCTTTGTCAACGGTAAACGGGTCTCCGGGAACACCAATCTGGTCGACTTCGAGAAGGTCATCGAACCGCTACTCGGAGCGAAATAAGCATGCGGATGGCCATCCTGAACCGGCTTAGTGTAGTTGCAGCGCTCTCGCTGGCAACGGCTGCCTGCACGGGCTCTGCGCCCACGCTGTCGGGGATGGGGGCTGGTTCAGAGCAACCGGCTGCGGCTGGCGGGCTCAATCTCTCGCCTGAGGAAGTAGCTCAATCGGGACCGGTTGCGGCGTTCAATCCGTTTTCGGACCTGAGCGGGTCGACTCTGGGCGGGCGCGAGGTGATCGCAAACCCGACTATGGCGGAAATTCTCGCCCCGGTGCCCGGCGCGCTTCTGGAAATCGCACTAGGCAGCGCCGACGCGCCGGTCACCATCGTGCAATACGCGTCGCTGACGTGCCCCCACTGCAAGCGCTTTCATGCTGAGGTTTATCCGGCTTTGAAGCGCGATTACATCGACACAGGCAAGGTACGCTACATCCTGCGTGACTTCCCGATCGGGCGGCAGTCGGGTCAAGGCAGCATCGCGATCCGGTGCGCGGCACCCGACAAATACATCAGTCTATACGGCAAGTTCCTCGATCAGCAGCCTTCATGGGTGTCACAAGAGGTCAGGGTTGATCCGATTTTCGCGGTGGCAGCCCAGGGCGGTCTAAGCCGTGCCGACTATGACGCCTGCCGGTCCAATACGGCGCTCGTCGAGAATATCAAGGCGATCAAGGATCGTGGCCGCAAACTAGGTATTATCGGCACACCAAACTTCTTCATTCAGGACAAGCTCATCAAGAAGGCCGTCGATATGGCCGAACTGAGCAGCCTGATCGAAGCCGCACTGCGGGCACGGACTGCGGCTGTGGCTGGTGGAGCGCCTTCTCAGACACCGTGAACGCTGCCGCCCATTAACCGTAATTTCCAAATCCGATTTTTATCCTCCCAACCTATCCGGCTGAAAAATGACCAATACGCTTCCCGATCGCCTCTCCACCAATCCCGATAGTCCGCACTATAATGCCGAATTACTCGAACGCAACGTAGGCGTGCGCTTCAATGGAGTCGATAAAACGAATGTCGATGAGTATTGCGTGAGCGAAGGCTGGATTAAAGTCGCCGCTGGAAAGGCACGCGATAGGCACGGAAATTCCCTTACAATCAAGCTGAAAGGGACTGTTGAACCGTATATTCGCGACGACGAATAAGCGGATATACCGTTCTGACGCACGGCATATAGTCGCGTTAACTGAACACCTTATCGCCGCATTTGAATGTCGAAACGCAACTAGTTGTTAATGACAGTTAGGTGTTTCGATGATGAAGAAAGCTCTACTAGCCGCAGGGGCGGCCTTGATGACACTCGCTCTGGTGGCTCCTGCCGAAGCACGGCGGACAAGGGCCCTACAAGCCGACCGGACCGAATGGTCTGAAGAACAAGACGCCCGCCCGGCGCGCGGCCGCAGCCAAGAAGCGCGCAACTTCTGGGAAAATTCCGAAGAAGCCGCCGAGCGCCCTGCTCGCCGCAGCCGCCAGTCACGCGCGGTAGCATCCTTCGACGACAACTCGAACGAGCGTCCCGCTCGCCACAGCCGCCGCAGCCGCGACTCCTCCGGCGACGAGTCTTCCCATTCGGAGAGCGTGGCCGGCGTTGGTCCGCGTCCCGGCGCCTGGTGCGGCTGGTACATGCGCACCCGCCATGGCGGCAGCGCCGACTACAATCTTGCATGGAACTGGAGCCGTCGCGGTTCGGCCCTCTCGGGCCCGCAAGTAGGCGCCATCGTCGTTTGGTCGCATCACGTAGGCGAAATCACCGGCCAAACCTCCGATGGCAAGTGGATCGTGCTTTCGGGCAACGACAGCGGTCAGGTCAAGGAACGCGCACGCTCGGTGTCGGGCGCAATTTTCCGCTCGCTCTAATCGGGCAAGAGGGACTTCTATCAGCACCCCTGTCTGGATTTGGCTCAATGTGTTCTGAGCAGGCTAGCCCTTTGGGCTGGCCTGCTTTTTATGGCGGGGGCGGGCGCTTGACGTGGAAGCGGAAGTACTTGCCGGCCAGCGCCCGGACGCGCCAGTGAAGCGTGCGTCCGGCGCGGATCAGCGACAAGAGCTGCCAGGGGAAGGCGATGAAGGTCTTTTTGGCCTCCAGCTTGCGGAAGATGAACGCTGCGGCCGCCTCCGGCTCGAGGAGATGGGGCAATGCGCCGACGTGATCGGCGACCTGGGCGGTTTGAATATGACCCGGATAGACCAGCGATACGACGATTTTATCGGGGATCAGGAATTCACGCAGCGCTTCACCGTAGGCCATGGCGGCGGCTTTGCTGGCGCTGTAGCCGGGCGCGTCCGCTAGCGGCTGGAGGGCTGCGAGCGAGCCGATGATCGCGACGTGACCGCAGCGGCGTCTGCGCATTCCCTCCAAGGCGGGCTGGATCACGTTGACCACGCCTTCGAAATTGACGCGGCTCATCCAGGCAACCTCGGCCGCCGTTTCCATGACGCGGCTCTCGCCATGCCCCGTGAACACGCCGGCATTGGCGATGACAAGGTCGATGGGGCTTTTGTCGTCGCAACCGGCAACCAACGTGGCCATGGCAGCCGGGTCGGTGACGTCGGCGAGGGCGATTTCGACTTCGGATTTTCGTTCGCGGCAGGCGGCGGCGACCGCTTCGAGACGAGCTGCGTCGCGCGCAACCAAGATCAGTTTACGGCCCGGGGCTGCGTACTGAACGGCGAGTGCTGCGCCCAGGCCCGCACTAGCGCCAGTGATGACGATCGTCCTCGATCGAGGAATTTCCTTCATATTGACCAATCCATGTCGCGTTGCAGTCAACGCAGTGGTTTGCTTCTCATTATTTCAGCGAAGCCTGGATCAGTCGCTTGGCATCGGCGCTATCCCATTCAGCAGGCCCTGCAAGGCGGCCGATCTCGCGGCCTTCCTTGTCGATCAGTATCGTGGTGGGAAGACCCGCCGCTTTCAAAGTGCCGACTGAGCGCGAAGAGCTTTCGACGTAGAGCTTGAGGTTGGCGGACTTGGTTTCGTCGAGGAACTTTTTGGAGGCCGGTGCGCCCTGGCGATCGACGCTGATGGCGACCACCTCGAAAGCGTCGCCGCCGAGTTCCTTTTGCAGGCGATCAAGGGCCGGCATCTCCTTGCGGCACGGCGCACACCACGTAGCCCACAGGTTCAGCAAAACGACCTTACCCTTCCAGTCGGCGAGCGTCTTTTCCGCGCCTGCGCCGTCCTCGAATTTGAACGAGGGGACGGCTTCCGGGGTCTTCTTGAACACGAAGGTGATCATATCACCGGCAGCCAAGGGATTGGCAGCCGTGGCTGCCGGAGCGGCGGCCTGCGGTTTCATGGCCTCCGGCTTTGAATTGTCAGCGGGACGCAGGATGGCGTATACCGCGCCGAACCCCATGAGCCCGGACAGCGCGGCAACGATTGCGTACGTCATCACCGGTGTTTTCGCGCTGCCTCCGTCTTTGGCAACGTTCTTGGTATCATTCATGGGCGCTTAGTCTTCCTTTTTTCACGCGGAGCCAAAACGAATGACCAACAAACCGGCTAATACGATGTGGGGTGGCCGGTTCCAGGCGTCGCCGGCGGAGATCATGGAGGAGATAAATGCCTCCATCGGATTCGACAAGCGCTTGGCACCGCAAGACATCGCAGGCTCTAAAGCCCACGCTACCATGCTTGGCGACCGCGGCATTATCACGAAAGCCGATACCGCGGAGATCGTAAAGGGACTCAATGCGGTCCTTGCCGAGATCGAAGGCGGCACGTTCTTGTTCCAGCGGTCGCTCGAAGACGTGCACATGAACGTGGAAAGCCGCCTCAAGACGCTGATCGGGGAGCCTGCCGGGCGTTTGCATACCGCTCGTTCGCGTAACGACCAGGTTGCGACCGATTTCCGGCTGTACGTACGCGACCGGCTGGATGGGTTCGACGCCGCCGTTGGCCGGCTGCAGGAGGCGCTTGCGGCCAAGGCTGCCCAGCATGCGGCGACCGTCATGCCCGGGTTTACACATCTGCAGCCCGCTCAGCCGGTAACGTTTGGGCATCATCTGCTGGCCTATGTCGAAATGTTTGCCCGTGACCGGAGCCGGTTCCACGATGCCCGTGCGCGCTTGAACGAGAGCCCGCTCGGATCGGCGGCGCTGGCTGGCACATCGTTCCCTATCGACCGGCATCAAACGGCCAAAGCGCTTGGGTTCGACCGGCCGATGGCCAATTCGCTCGACGGCGTATCGGATCGCGATTTCGCGCTGGAAACGCTGGCGGCATGTGCAATTTCGGCGGTGCATCTGTCGCGGTTTGCCGAGGAAATCGTGATCTGGATGACGCCGCAGTTTGGTTTCATCAAGCTCTCGGACAAATTCACGACCGGTTCGTCGATCATGCCGCAAAAGCGCAATCCGGATGCCGCCGAGCTGTCGCGCGCCAAGGTTGGCCGTATTGCCGGGGCGTTCCAGAGCCTACTGATGGTCATGAAAGGACTGCCGCTCGCCTACTCCAAGGACATGCAGGAGGACAAGGAAGTCACGTTCGACGCGCTCGACAGTTACGGGCTCGCACTGGCCGCCATGACCGGGATGGTGCTCGATCTGGAGCCGGTGCCGGCCGTGATGGCGGCTGCGGCTGGCCGCGGATTTTCGACCGCCACGGACATTGCGGACTGGCTGGTGCGCGAGCTGAAACTGCCGTTCCGCGACGCTCATCACGTGACAGGACGGATTGTCGCGCTGGCCGAGGGCCGCGACGTTACGCTTGATCAGCTCGCGCTATCCGACATGCAATCGGTCGAACCACGCATCACTCAGGCCATTTTCGGGGTGCTAACGGTCGAAAACTCCGTGTCCAGCCGGACCAGCTATGGGGGAACTGCGCCACAGAACGTTACTAAAATGGCGGAAGCCTGGATCAAGCGACTGGAAACCCAGCGGACGACAGGCTAGGGTTTTATCGATGAACAGCTATTCCGGGTCCGTTATCATGGCATCGTCCCGCTTTTTCGTGCGCGCTGGCGTGCTGACAGCTTTGCTGTTGGCAGGCTCCGTTGCGGGTTGTGGCGTGCGCGGTGCGCTTGAAGCGCCGCCCGAAGCCAAGGTTGCCGGTGAAGCCACCTCGCCGGACGCAACCGACGCTGGC